>SCSX01000096.1 GCA_004297825.1 Spirochaetota bacterium | reverse complement strand
GGCGCATCAGGATCTGGAACAGCGGGACGGCTACCTGGAATCCAGGATAACCTGTCCCGGGGAACGCGATCGGGCGCTGGCGCTCGGCGTCATTCTTCAATCGATGATGCTGGGCCTGGACGAGATCGCACGGCAGTATCCGGAACACGTGAGTGTTTCATCAGCATAACGGAAATCAATCTCTGTAACAATACGGCGAGGTAGGTCATGGCACACAAGAAAGGCGGCGGCTCCACGAGAAACGGCAGGGACTCCCAGTCACAGAGGCTGGGGATCAAGCGGTTCGGCGGAGAATTAGTCAACGGCGGCACGATAATCGTGCGGCAGCGCGGCACCAAAATCCATCCCGGGATAAACGTGGGCAGGGGGAAGGACGACACCCTCTTCGCGAAGATCACCGGCGTGGTGAAATTCGAGCACATCGACAAGACGAGAAAAAGAGTATCGGTCTATCCTGCCTAGGGCGGGAGACACCGACATGCTCTCCCGTGCGTGCGATCGGCGCCTGTCCTTTCGCGCACGCGTGAGTGCCGGCACCAGGAATCGCGTAAAGAGCACTCTCTACGCGATTCACTGTTTTTAGGGGCAGGAAAAATTGGCTAAATTCACCGACACCATCTCCATTCATGTGAAGGCCGGCAAGGGCGGCCAGGGCGCTATTTCGTTTTACCGCGAGAAATACATCCCGAAGGGCGGCCCCGACGGCGGGGACGGGGGCAGGGGGGGCGATCTCTACCTCGAGGCGAGCAATTCATATTACAATCTCTCACACCTGTTCCGGGACAGGGTCTACCAGGCCGAGAGCGGCCGCCAGGGCATGGGCGCGAACAAGCACGGCCGCGACGGGCACGATCTCACGATCAAGCTCCCCCCGGGCACCGAGGTGCTCGATGAGGACGGGGAGCTGATCTGCGACCTTACCAATGACGGGCAGCGCTTCCTCATCGCGCAGGGAGGGATCGGCGGTAAGGGAAACGCGTTTTTCAAGACGTCCACGCACCAGGCGCCCCGCTTCGCGCAGCCCGGCATGCCGGGCGAGGAAAAGCACATCGTACTGAACCTCAAGCTGATTGCCGACGTGGGACTGGTGGGACTTCCCAATGCGGGGAAGTCGACGCTCCTGGCAAAGATCACGAACGCGAAGCCTAAGATCGCCGACTACCCGTTCACGACGCTCATCCCCAACCTGGGGGTCGTACAGCGCGCCGACACGACGAGCTACCGCATCGCCGATATTCCCGGCATCATCGAAGGGGCGCACAAGGGACTGGGTCTGGGGCTCTCCTTTCTTCAGCACATAGAGCGCGTGCGGGTCATGCTCTTCCTTGTTGACGTGACCGGCGAAGACCTGATCTATACCCTGCATCTCCTTCGCGAGGAGCTCAAGACCTACAACGAGGAGCTCACCTCCCGGCCGTCCGCGGTGCTGCTTACCAAGACGGACCTTATGGACGACGAAACCCTGCAGAAAATCATTGACCAATTTCCCGGCGAGACTATAGTACCGCTGTCCGCGCACAGCGGCCACAATCTCGAACTGCTTATGCGCACGATCGACACGCTCCTGGGGTAGCAATGCCGCGCAAGGAACTCTTGAAACGGGTGAACCGAATCGTGGTCAAGGTGGGGACTTCCTCCATCGTGGAGGGCGGCGCCATCTCCCCGGATAAAATCGCCCGCCTAGCCGCCGATATCGCGCCCCTTGTCAGGGACGGCTATGAAACCGTTCTCGTTTCTTCGGGGGCTATAGGCGCGGGCTCAAGCGCGCTCGGCAGGAAGCGCGACACGCTCGCCATCCCCGAAAAACAGGCATGCGCGGCCGTGGGCCAGACCATCCTCATGAACGAGTACAGGCAGGCTTTCCGGCGGGAAAGCCTCGAGGTGGGGCAGATACTCCTGACGGGGGACGATGTCAAGCACCGCAGCCGTTTTCTCAATGCGCGGCACACCTTCAACGCGCTTTTTGATATGGGCGTCGTGCCGGTCGTGAACGAGAACGATACGGTCGCCATCGAGGAGATCAAGTTCGGCGACAACGACACCCTTTCCGCGCATGTCGCCAATATCGTCGAGGCCGAGCTCCTGGTGATTCTGTCGGACGTGGACGGATTCTACTGGGACAGGACGGACGCTGCCCCGGCGGAGCTGATAACGCGTATAGACGACGAGGTACGCGCGCGCGGAGGGGGCGCGGGGAGCGGCCAGGGAACGGGGGGCATGATCACCAAGCTCCACGCCGCCGAGATCATGATACGCTCGGGCGAAATGATGATCATCGCGGGGGCCGATACGCCCCGGGTGGTTTCACGCATTCTCCAGGGTGAAAATATCGGTACGCTGTTCGCGGGCAAGACGCGCTCCCTGCGGAGCCGCAAGCGCTGGATAGCATTCAATATGAAATCCACGGGAGGCATTGTGATCGACGACGGGGCGGTGGCCGCGCTGCGCGAAAAGAAAAAATCGCTCCTGGCCACCGGGGTCACGGGGGTGAGGGGAAGGTTCGAGTTTGGCGACGCCGTGGAGATTTTTTCCCCGCGCGACGAGCCGGTGGGGAAGGGAATCGTCAATTACAGCGACGGGGAGCTCTCCCGCATCCGCGGCCGGAAAAGCCGGGAGATCAAGGGACTTCTGGGGGGCACCTATTTCGACGAGGTCATCAACCGGGACGACCTCATCATTTATTGAAAGAAAATATCGGCGGAAGTCCCCGGGAGAAAAATCCGGGGCGGGCGTAACTCTGGGGACGTGAAATACCCTTAACAGGAAAGCAAAATCGGAACGAGGACCGTAATGGTAGATAAAATTTTAAGCATTTTCATAGGCACCAAGCACGAGCGGGACGTTAAAAGGCTTCAGCCGATCGTCACGCGCGTTGGCCTGATCGAGGAACGAACCAGGAATCTTACATCCGATGCGCTCAGGGCGAAAACTGCGGAGTTCCGGGGCCGTATCGAAAACGGGGAATCGCTGGATGCCCTGCTCCCGGAGGCCTTCGCGGTCGTCCGCGAAGCCTCGGTGAGGACGCTCGGCATGCGGCATTTCGACGTGCAGCTCATGGGCGGCGTCGTCCTGCACGAGGGCAAGATCACCGAGATGAAGACCGGGGAGGGCAAGACGCTTGTCGCCACGCTCCCGGTATACCTGAACGCGCTCACCGGGAAGGGTGTGCACGTGGTCACCGTGAACGACTACCTGGCTCGCCGCGACTCCGAGTGGATGGGCGCAATCTATAAATTCCTGGGCCTTACGGTGGGGGTCATCCAGCACGACCTCAACCATACCGAGCGGCAGCACGCCTACGGGTGCGACGTGACATACGGCACCAACAACGAGTTTGGGTTCGATTACCTGCGCGACAACATGGTCGAGCACAAGAGCCTCAGGGTGCACCGCAACCTGAATTACGCGATCGTGGACGAGGTCGACTCGATCCTTATTGACGAAGCGCGTACGCCGCTCATCATCTCGGGCTCCACCGACGAGTCCACCAAGAAGTATTCGCAGATAGACCGGATCATCCCCAGCCTCAAGCCCGGCGATGATTACGAGGTGAACGAAAAGGACCGCAACGTGCTCCTCTCCGAAAACGGGGTGCACACCGTGGAGCGCCTGCTGAAGATCGAGAATCTGTACGACAACCGGAACATCGACCTGGTGCATCACGTGACCGCGGCCCTGAAGGCGCACACCCTCTTCCAGCGCGACGTGGACTACATCGTGAAAGAAGGCCAGGTGGTGATCGTGGACGAGTTCACGGGGCGCCTCATGCCGGGCAGGCGATTCTCCGACGGCCTGCACCAGGCGCTGGAGGCCAAGGAAAACGTCACCATCGCGCGCGAAAGCCAGACCCTCGCGACGGTCACGTTTCAGAACTTTTTCCGCATGTACAAGAAACTGGGCGGCATGACCGGCACTGCGGACACGGAAGCCGTGGAATTCAAGAAAATCTACAGCCTGGACGTCGTGGTGATTCCGCCCAACGTGCCCATGATCCGCAGCGATTTTCCCGACCGGGTCTACCGCACCGAGCGCGAGAAATTCAACGCCATCGTGAAAGAGATCGAGGAGATGCGGGTGAAGGAGCGTCCCGTTCTCGTGGGCACGGTCTCGATCGAGAAATCGGAAAAGCTCGCCATGCTCCTCAAGAACAAGGGCGTGACGCACAACGTGCTCAACGCCAAGTACCACGAGCGCGAGGCGCAGATCATCGCGGAGGCGGGCCGGCCCGGGGCGGTGACCATCGCGACCAACATGGCCGGGCGCGGAACCGACATCGTGCTGGGGGGAAAGAAGGGCTACGTCGATGAGCTCGAGCGGCACGTACCCGTGCACGATCCGGTGCTCTGGGATACGTTCAAGCTCGCCGTGCTTTCCGGCAATTTCGAAAAAGCGCGCCCGTTGAGCGAAACCATGCTGGGCCAGGACAAGAACAAGGCGCAGACGCTGGTGCGCCAGGGAGAGGAATGGCTGAATAACCACAACAAGGTGGTCGCGGCGGGCGGTCTCCACATCCTGGGAACGGAGCGGCACGAGTCGAGACGCATCGACAACCAGCTCAGGGGACGTTCGGGCCGCCAGGGGGACCCGGGAAGCTCGCGCTTCTACCTCTCGCTCGAGGACGATCTCATGCGCATCTTCGGGTCGGAGCGCATCAGCTCCGTGATGCAGCGCCTGGGTATGGTCGAGGGCCAGGAGATCGAGAGCGTGATGGTCTCGAAGGCGATCGCGAATGCGCAGAAACGCGTGGAAGGAAGGAACTTCGACATACGCAAGCACCTGCTCGAATACGACGACGTCATGAATTCACAGCGCGAGTACATCTACCGCGAGAGGAACGAGCTTCTGGAGGGGGAGGACATCGCCCCCAAGATCCGGGCGTACATCGAGGAGGTGTGCGAGATCGGGGCCGAGACCTATTCGGCCGGCGAACGTACCGTGGACGGATGGGACCGGGAGGGGCTCAGGCAATGGTTCCTGACGGTGTTCGGCGAGGAGCTGGGACCGGACACGGCGGGCCTGAAGGGAATGGGTTCCGATTCCTTCGTGCACTCGCTCAAGGAGCGGGTATTGAAGCGCTACGCGGACAAGGAGGCCTCGATCTCCGCGGAAGCGATGCGGGCGCTCGAGCGCATGATCACCCTCCAGGTCATCGACACCAAGTGGCGCGATCATCTCCTCGAGATGGACGAGCTTCGTGACGGCATCTGGGCGGTGGGGTACAGCGAGCGTAACCCGCTGGTGGAATACAAGCTCAGGGCCTTCGAGCTGTTCAAGTACAACATGGACCGCGTGAAACAGGACATCGTCGAGTTCCTTATGAAGGTGCAGGTGAGGGAGGTCGTCGAGGAAGAGAAGCGCGAGTTCAAGCCCATAGGCAACGCGATCCACGCGGAACTGGACCAGTTCGGGACGGGGGGCATACCCATGGCCATGCCGGAGCCCGGTCCCGTGATCAGGAAGCCCGCGGATAGCGAGCCCGGGCACGAAACCACCGGCGGCGTGAAACGCCGTAAGACCAGGCGGAGCCGCAGGGGTTAAGCCATGGGCACGCTCATGAAAAGCGTTTCCGGGATACGCGGGGTGGTGGGGGACACGCTTACCCCCGAGCTCATACTTAAAGTGGGCGCCGCATTCGCGCGTTACTGCAAGGGGGGACACATCGTCGTGGGACGGGACGCGCGGCCCACCGGTGAGGCCATCGCGCATTCCCTGGAATCGGCGCTCATGCTCGCGGGGTGCGACGTGACGGACATAGGGATTGTGCCCACTCCCACCGTGCAGCTCATGGTCGAGGAGACGGGCGCGCGCGGCGGCGTGGTGATATCGGCCTCCCATAACCCAATCGAATGGAACGCCTTCAAGCTCATTGGAAATTCGGGAAGCTTCCTGAACGCGCGCGAGATAGGGAAACTTTTTTCCATGATGGAGGAACCCGCCTCGTGGCGGCGGTGGGACGGCACCGGTTCCCTCGCGCGGTACGATGGCGCGGAAGACCTCCACATCGACAGGGTGCTCTCCGTCGTGAACGCCGCGAAGATCCGCAAAAAAAAGTTCCGCGTGGCCCTGGACTCGGTGAACGGCGCGGGATCGCGCATAACGCAAAGGCTGCTCGAAAAGCTCGGCTGTACGGTCGTGCCGCTGTACTGCGCGATTGACGGTACCTTTCCCCGCGGGGCCGAGCCGATTCCCGAAAACCTGAAAGCGCTTGCGGCGAAGGTCGGGGCCTCCGGGGCCGATATCGGGTTCGCGCAGGACCCGGACGCCGACAGGCTCGCCATCGTGGACGAGACGGGCGCGCCGATAGGCGAGGAATATACCATCGCGCTCGTGGCGGAGCACATGCTTTCGAAGAGGAAGGGCCGGGTGGTCGTGAACCTCTCCACCACCAGGGCGGTCGAGGACGTGGCGGCGCGCCACGGCGCTCCCTTCGCGCGCTCCAGGGTCGGGGAGATAAACGTGGTCGAGGAGATGCGACGCGGGGGCGCGCTCATCGGCGGCGAGGGCAACGGGGGCGTCATATCCCCGGAGGTGCACCTGGGGCGCGACAGCCTGGCCGGCATCGTCTACGTGCTCGAGATGATGGCCGAGCGTGGCGGCACGGTTTCGGATATCGTGGCGTCCCTCCCGCGCTACGTGATGAAAAAGGGCAAGATCAAATGCGATCCATTAAAATCGGCGGGCATCATGGAGCGCGCGCGCGGGGAGTTTTCGCGGGAAAAAATTTCCCGCCTTGACGGCCTGCGCATCGACTTTCGCGCCCATGCCGAGTTCAAGGGCGGGTGGGCGCACCTTCGCTCGTCGAACACTGAGCCCATGTTCCGTATAATCACCGAGGGGCGCGACAAGGCCCACGCCGACGCGATCTACCGTTATTTCGCGGGGATGTTCAAGTAACCGAGCGCCCTAGCGCGCCGCTATACCCGTCTCAGGGCGCGCCCAGGGCTCCATCCGCAAGCCGGGCGGGTCTGTCGTAGCGGCCCCTCTTTCAGTAAATGAATCCACATGAATCGCGTCCGCGGAATTCAGAGCGGCGCGGTCGTACCGTTACCTGTACATGGCTCGAAATGTTCTCGCGAGTCCGGGATTCCCTGTCTCAATAGTGCATCGGTGACC
Organism: Spirochaetota bacterium; assembly: GCA_004297825.1. Classification (NCBI taxonomy): domain Bacteria; kingdom Pseudomonadati; phylum Spirochaetota; species Spirochaetota bacterium. The sequence goes on along the minus strand of SCSX01000096.1, from coordinate 4,032 downwards.
AGAAAATTTCATGAGCCGGACGGGAGGGGTGATGACCTGGATGGAACACTATCTGCATGCAAGCGCCATAATCAACTTTGACGCTCCCGCGGTGCTCGCGTGTGCGCGTGAGCTAGCCCGGGGGAATGCCGGTGCGATTGAAATCGCGCGGCGCTGCTTCGTGTTCGTAAGGGACGAAATCCGGCACAGCTGGGATCACCGCATGAACCCGGTGACCCTGCGCGCATCGGACGTGCTGGCTCACCGTACCGGGTATTGTTATGCAAAAAGCCACCTGCTCGCCGCGCTCCTGCGCGCGAATGGCATACCCGCCGGACTGTGCTATCAGCGCCTGGCGCTTGACGAATCCGCGAAACCGTTCTGTCTTCACGGCCTCAACGCGGTCTTTCTGGATGGATTCGGATGGTACAGGATGGACGCGCGGGGCAACAAGCCGGGCGTCGAAGCGCATTTTGATCCCCCGCGTGAACGACTTGCTTTTATTCCCGAGGCTGCGGGCGAGGCGGACCTTCCCGGAATCTGGATCGAACCGCTGAAATGCGTGATCCGGGCTCTCTCTGGGTGCGGGGATTTCGAGGTGCTGCGAAGAAACCTCCCGGACCTGTTGCCGGAAGAATTTCCCACGGGAGCCGCCGTGGAATGGACACCCCGGGAGCCGGAAAAGAAATAACTGTCAGGAGGCGCGTTCGCCCTCCACGTCGCGGAAAAGCGCGCGGATACCGGCGAGCACGGTCGGGGTGTCCTCGAGCGTGTCGAAGTAGAGGTCCGGCGTACGGGCGCGCAGCTCTTCGGGCGGCGTCCATCCCGTGCCGACCGCAAGGGTAAGCGCGCCGGAGTGCTTTCCGCATTCGACATCGTGCACGGTATCGCCGATAACGAGCATCTCATCGAATCCGGGCGCGTCCCCCGAAAGGGCGCGGATCTTTTCGCGGGCGATCGCGGGCATCTCGTTGCGGACCTCGGCATCGTCGCCGTACACGCCCATCGTGAAGCTCGAAAACAGGTCGAACACCCCGAGCTTGATGCGCGCCCCTTCTATGAAGTTGCCGGTAAGAAGTCCCACCACTGTGTCTTCGTCCGCCTGGAGTTCACCGACAAGCGCGCGTATACCGGGAAGGAGGGTCACGTCCACCTCACGGATGAATCGACGGAGGTGGGAGAAGTAGCGCTCCTTGAGCGCCTCCATCCTTCCCGCGATTTCTTCGCGCGCGAACCCGGCGGGCTCCAGCGACGCGTAAATGATCCAGGGATCGGTCTTCCCCTGGAAATGGACCGTGTCCATTGCGCCCGTGGTCCCGAACACTTCGAGGGCGGCGCGCTCGAGCGAGCGCTTCCCGGCCCCCTGGCATCGCAGAATGGTGCCGTCTATGTCAAACAGTATCGCTTTGATGTCGGTTCCTCCTGAACTTTTCAGACAACGCATGATCCGGGTGCGCCCTTCATCGAGACCATGCTTCCATCTCATCAATCCCCACATCTTCTTTTCTCACGTCTTTGCCGCACGAGAGCGACATGGTGAAGTTCGAATGCCGGCTGCGCAAGCATAATCTTACCGCTGCTAAAGGTTCCGATCCCGAAAAAAGGCCGCCGCGGGAGCCGTGAAGCGTTAATATGATTGAAAATATGGCGGGGGTTGATATACTTACATGCGGGGGCGCGCTCTTCCCGTCCCGAATGAACCATCTATGCATCCGGCTGAACGATTCCCCTGGAAGGTAGACGATGCCATTGAACCACAATAACCCCGCCACCGAAGGACGCTCGGTCCTCGTTATCGACGACAGCAGGCTCAGCAGGGCGATCGTGAAGGGGACCCTCTCGAAGCTCAACATGCGCATCGTCGAGGCCACCGACGGCGTGGAGGGTTTGCGCGCCCTGGAAAAGGAACCGTTCGACCTGGTCCTCGTCGACATAGTTATGCCTAACATGGACGGGTTCGGGTTCCTCCAGGCGTTCAAGGCCAGGGAGACCGCCGATTTCATCCCGGTAATCCTCATGACGGGTTCCGACGACCTGAATTCCAAGATCAAGGGCCTCACGGTGGGCGCCGACGACTTTCTCCTGAAGCCCCTCAACGAGAAGGAGCTCATAGCCCGGGTAAACTCCCTCCTGCGGCTCAAATCGGCGCACGACGAGCTGTATCTGAAAAATATGCAGATAGAGCGCGAACTGGAATACGCAAAACGCCTTCAGCAGTATATCATCCCGCGCGACTTCAGCGCCATCCCGCGGCCGGCGATAAGCGGGCGCTATCTGCCCATAGCCAACATAGGCGGGGACCTCTTCGACTGCTACCAGCTCCCCGGCGGCGGTGTGGGCCTGGTCATTGCCGACGTGACGGGACACGGCATACCCGCGGCGCTGGTGATGAGCATGTCGAAAACCCTGTTCAGCGTCTACGCCATGGGGTACCGCTCCACGAAGGAGCTCCTGTCCCGGGTCAACAACGAGATGCGCGAGTTTCTCATGGACACGCACTACCTGACCGCCTTCTATCTCATTTATGATCCTTCCGACGAGACCATTCGTTTCACCAACGCCGGGCACGCCCGGCCCCTCTACTTCCGGCGCCGCACCGGCAAGGTGATCGCGCTGGACACCGACGGCCTGTTCCTGGGGATTTCCGAGAAGGACACCTATGGGGAGAAGGCGCTGCGCGTAGAGGAGGGCGACACGATGATCCTCTACACCGACGGCATCACCGAGCTCAGGAACCGCAAGGACGAGTACTTCGGGGAGTCCAGGCTCGCGACCTTCCTGCGCCAGAACGCCGCTATCCCCGGGGAGGAGTTCTGCGACAAGCTCCTTGCCGAGCTCAACGCGTTCGCCCCCCTGGACGAGCGCGCCGACGACATCGCCTTTCTCTGTGTCAATTTCTAGCGCAGCGGCGCTGTCCCGCCAGCCCCCCATTCCCCCCGGCGGATCATTACCCATATCACGAAAACTTCCTCAGGAGGCCCCCTAAATCCCCCAAAGGGGGACTTCAGCACTCGGCAGAATATGCATTTTCTATCCTCGGGAGATGTCATTGCCCCCCGTCGGGGGGTATGGGGGGCCTTGGAAACCTTTATCTCCTCCATCTCTTCACTCCCCATATCCCCCACTCCGTGGGACTTGAGGAACTTGTTCTGACCGTGGGAGTGGATGGCATCGATCCGCAGAAACGCTTATGCCCCCGCCGTTTCTCTCCGAAAATAGTACTGATATCACCGGCGGGCGCACCAAGCCAGCCGGGCGAGGGGGGAAACGACATGCACGACCTCAACCATGAGCTCGAAAAATCGGCGCGGAGGGTCTTCAAGCTGTTCTTCGGCAGCAGGCTTCACAAGCAGCGCGGTGACCGGGGGATTTGCATGTCCGAATGCCTGGGTGTGGACATTACGATGGACTTCCACGGCAGGAAACGCCTTTCGCTTATCGTCGACCGGAGTACGGTCGAGTCCATGAAGGAGAGGCTGGGGGCGCGGGACAACTATGGCGCCGATGCGGATTACGATATTATCGGCGAGATGGCGAATATCATTGCGGGAAGCGCGGTCTCCGCGCGTGATGGCGAGGTGTGCCTGTCGGTTCCGCGGCGCGCATGCCTGGAGGAGGGCGATCTTCCGCCCGCGACGATGAGGTTTTCCTCGCCCATGGGCCTGTTCGCCATAGCGGTGGAACCCGCCTAGGAATCAGGTATTATCGGCGCCCGGCGCCTTCTTCTGAATTTCCTCAAACCTCTGTTTGATGAGCCTGCCGAAAGGCGACATGTTCGCGTCTGCCGGCGCGCTCGTGTCCTTCATAAAGCGCTCGTAGTCCTGGCGCTCTTCCTTCTTGATCGCGTCGAGCTCGCTCGCCTTCAGCTTCTTGTTTTCCCTGTCGATCGACTTGACCGCGATCTTGATCTCCTTGCCCGCGGAGTACACGGTCTGGAGATCGGTGCCCTTCTTGACCGCGCATTCCTCGCGCGGAACGTAGCCCGACATTCCGTTCGCGAGCCGCACGAAGAGCCCGTTGGGCCGGACCGATTCGACGGTCGCCATGTGGATG
>SCSX01000095.1 GCA_004297825.1 Spirochaetota bacterium | reverse complement strand
CTCCTACCTGGTGGCGATCGCCACGGACCGATATCTGGACGAAATATTGCAAGGCAAGAAAAACAGGCATAACTATGCAAAGTTTTCTCACTATGCCATCGGCCGGAGGATTGAAAATGGTGTCATTTGCTGGGAATTGTACTGGGGAGACCCCGGCGACACGCCGAAGGGGAAAATACACCGCCGTATCAGCACCGACTAAGGCATCTGTCCAAAAATTAATTCACACCTGCGGTGAATTCCGCCCCGGGGTCATTAACTATTTGACATTCTACCGGAACCAGCCCAGAATCACGCCGTCAGGAATTACTACGAATCGGGAAGGCGAGGATCGGGCGCGCATGAACAAGAAGACGACAAACACCCTGACCCCAAAACGGAAGAAAGAGAATGCGCCGGCCGGGGATGAACAGTTCTCCCTGAGCATCCTGGAGCAAGTCGCCGAGACCGTCGTGGTCGTCGACAGGAAAGGGACCGTCGTGCGGGCGAGCAAGACAGCCCGCGAGCTTTGCGGGAAGAACCCGCTCCAGCAGCCCTTTGAATCGCTTTTCACGCTGAGTGTCAACCCCTCCGGGGATGAACCGCCCGGAAGCGGGGAAGCGTCCGGCTTTGGGCCCTATTTCGCCAGGGCGCTTCGGGGCGAACCGGTGAGAGGCATGGAGATGACGGTCGAGCTTGCCGACGGCCGCGTACGAACCATGGTGTTCAACGCAACTCCTCTTAAGGGGAACGGAACCCGGGCCTCGGGATGCATCATTTCGCTCGAGGATGTGACGGAACGAAAGCTCCTGGAAGAAGAGCACCTAAAAACCCAGAAGCTCGAATCGATAGGCATCCTCGCGGGGGGCATTGCTCACGATTTCAACAATCTCCTGACCGGCATTATCGGGAATATCGGGCTGGCGAAGGCGCGGATAGGGGACCCGGCAAATGCGAAGAGCCTGCTCGACAAAGCCGAAGCCGCGTGCGCGCGCGCCGCGGAGCTGACCCAGCGGCTGATTACCTTCGCGAAGGGAAGCGTGCCGGCCATGCGTACCGTTTACATAAACGAGCTGCTCACGGATTCGGTGCAATTCTGGCTTTCGGGCTCCAACGTGGTCTGCCGGTTCGATCTCGCGGACGACCTGAGACCAGTGAACATCGACGAGGGCCAGGTGCGCCAGGTCGTCCAGAATATCGTCGTCAACGCCCGTGAGGCCATGCCCGGGGGCGGGCGCATCGAGGTGACGGCCCGCAACGCGAGGGTCAGCGCGAAGGCGGGCCTGCCGGTCGAGGACGGCCATTACGTCAGGGTGACATTCAAGGACACGGGTCCCGGGATCGACCGGACGACCCTTCTCCGCATCTTTGACCCTTATTATTCCACCAAGGAGCGGGGGATGCAGAGGGGGATGGGCCTGGGGCTGTCGGTGTGTCATTCGATCATCAAGAAGCACGGCGGCCATATCATGGCGGAATCGCGTCCCGGCTCCGGCGCCGTCTTCAGCTTCTACCTCCCCGCGAGCGACGGGAAGCCCGAGAAGAAGCGCGCGCCTAAAATACTGGTCATGGACGACGAGGAGCTTATCCTGGACCTTGCCGAAGCGATTCTTGACAAGATCGGTTTCAGGTTCGCGGGCGCGCGGTCGGGCGAGGAGGCCATCGAGCTCTATAAGGAGGCACGAAACGCGGGAGAATCTTTCGACGCGGTCGTCCTGGACCTGACCGTCCCGGGCGGTATGGGGGGCCTGCCGGCGCTTCGCGCCCTCCTGTCTATCGACCCGGAAATCAAGGCGGTGGTTTCAAGCGGCTACCTGGACGACGTGGTTCTCACCAATTCCAGGCGGTACGGATTCATCGCCGCGATCCCCAAGCCCTACAAACCCGACGACCTGATAAAGGTCATCACCGACGTAGTCGGGCGCGGTGCCGTGTTTCACTGACGCGGGCCGCCCGCAAATCCGTACTATTTCATGCTGGACAAATCCGGGAATTGATGCATATTAATTGGTTGCCTGGTAATGACGTATTCGGCGGGGGAAGTAATGAAGTCGGTGGTGATAGCGGCTACGGCCGTACTGCTCGTTTCGGTGGGGACGCTTGCGTACCTGGGCTTTTTCGGCGGGGTCGAGGTGAACGAGCGCGTCATGGGTCCGTACCAGCTCGTTTTTCGCGAGCACAGGGGCGATTACGGGGGAACGGCGCTTATCCAGGACGAAATTTGCGGCTCCCTGCTCGACAGCGAAAAAATCACCGCGACGCGCAGCTTCGGACTCTATTATGACGATCCCCGCGATGTGAAAAAGGAGAACCTGCGCAGTATCGCGGGCTGCATCCTCGATGAAGCGGACTACCCGAAGATACCCGAGCTAAGGAAGCGCTACCAGATCAGGGAGTACCCCCGCGCGCACTGCCTGGTGGCGGAATTCCCTTACAAGGGCGTCCTCTCGGTTTTCGTAGGGGTGATTCGCGTATATCCCCGGCTTGACGAGTTTATCAAGGAAAAACGGCTCCGGAAGGGGCCCGTCATGGAGATTTTCGATATCCCCGGGAAGAAAATAACCTACCTGGTCCCGCAATAGCGCGGGCGTTCGTTTGAATAAAAAAGGAGAGTGGCATGGTCACTCTCCTTCGATAATAAAAGTGCAAGTGCAGCCGTTATATAACCTTCACCGAGACCGCTCGGGGCCCCTTATCGCCGTTCTCCACCTCGAACTCCACGTTGTCGCCCTCGGACAGTGTCCTGAAACCGTCGCTCTGGATCCCGGAATAATGCACGAATACATCGCTTCCGTCTTCCTTCCTGATGAAACCGAACCCTTTCTTGTCGTTGAACCATTTCACAACACCTTTAGGCATGTTGAAACTCCTTGAATAATAAGATGCAGCGGTGCGTCAGTGGATGCTCCCCCGAGATGGCTGTAAGCAGCGCATTTGAGCGGCGGACAGAGATCCGTAAAGGCATCCCGCATGCTGATAAACCTAAAATTCATATCCTGAAACTCGGTTTCTGTCAAATAAAATTAATTTTTTTTTACTTGCCGGGAAGGATCCCCGCCGGCCCCCCGGTGACCGCGGTGCAATATCTATTGACAAAATAAGTCGCACGGCTATTCTTTCACGATCGCCGGCTCCGGCGGCGGGGGCCCGACGGGAAAGAAATGAACTTATACGAATTTTTTATCGGATTCAGATACCTCAAGGCGAAAAAGAGCCAGGGATTCATCTCCTTCAATACGGTGCTTTCCATGTTTATCGTATTCCTGGGGGTGTTCATCCTTATTGTAGTGATATCGGTCATGACCGGTTTCCAGAGCCAGATCAAGGACAAGATCCTGGACGTCGATTCGCACATCACGGTGGCCCCGTACGGCATAGACGGGGGCGACGGTATCCCCAACTACAACGCCGTCATGAAGCGTATCGGTACCGTCAAGGGGGTCAAATCGGCCATTCCCTACCTCCAGGGACAGGGCCTGCTGCGCTTTCGCACCTTCATAGCGCCTGTGCTCGTACGGGGAATGGGTTCCGTGGAGGCCATGCCCCCCGATGTGACCAAGTTCATCACCGAGGGCAAGAAGAAGCTCGACGCGATCGACGAGGTCTATATCGGCACCGAAATGGCCATGAATTACGCGGTGAAGATAGGTGACGTGATCGAGGTGATCGTTCCCAAGGGGAGGCTCGCGGCCACGACGGGGCTCACCCCCGGGATCGGGAGCTTTCGGGTGGCGGGTTTCTTCAAGACCGGATACTACGATTTCGATACCAGGCTCATCATCATGTCGCTGCCCATGTGCCAGGCCCTCTACGAGATGGGCGACGTGGTCTACGGGATCGGGGTCAAGGTTGACGACATCTACCGCCTTGACGAGCTCGCGCGCCGCCTCCAGAACGTCGTGAGCTTCGAATACCAGGTGCTCACGGCGGAGCAGCGCAACCAGAACCTCTTTTACGCGCTCAAGCTCGAAAAGCTCATTATGACCATTATTCTTTTTCTTGTCATCATCGCGTCGGGATTCACCATAATGGGCACGCTCGTGATGGTGGTCATGGAGAAGCGCAGGGCCATCGGGGTGCTCAAATCCATGGGCGCCAGGCCCATCTCCATCATGGTCATTTTCGTGATGGAGGGTTTTCTCATTGGTTTCATAGGCTCGCTCGTGGGCGTCCTGTGCGGACTCGCGACCTCCCTCAACCTCGAGTCGATCGTCCGATGGATCGAGGGCGTCATTAACGGCCTTATGGCATGGATATACAAGGTGTTCGATATCGGCATGTGGTTCGACATATCGCTCGTGCCGCAGAACGTGTATTACATAGACACCATTCCGACGCAGATAAAGCCCGAATTTGTGGTGATGATAGCCGCGTTCGCCGTATTCCTTTCGACGGTCGCCGCGATATTCCCCTCGTGGCAGGCTTCGCGCATGAGACCGGTAGAGACGATACGCTATGAGTGATAACGGGGTGAACCCCATGGATGACATCGCAATATCGGTGGACGGGCTTGAGAAGGTTTACGGCTACGGTCACAGCGCGCTGCGCGTGCTCAAGGGAGTATCGCTCTCAATCCGGCGCGGGGAGATACTCTCCGTCGTGGGCCCTTCGGGCGCGGGCAAGTCAACGCTCCTGAACCTGGTGGGCTGCCTGGATTCCTTCCAGGGAGGGCGCATTTCCATCATGGGCCGCGACGTGACCGGGCTCTCGGTGGAAGACCTTTCAAGCTTTCGCAACCGGCATATGGGATTCATCTTCCAGCTTCACAACCTCCTGCCGGAGTTCACCGCGCTTGAAAACGTGATGATGCCGCTCTTCATCCGGCGGACGCGCAGGCGCGAGGCGCGGGCGCGGGCTCTCGAGGTGATCGACCGGTTCGGCATGCGGGATCGCGCGCACCACAAGCCCGCCGAGCTTTCCGGCGGTGAGAGCCAGAGGATCGCCGTCGCGCGCGCGATCGTGGGGGGACCCGACATCATCCTCGCCGACGAGCCCACCGGCAGCCTGGACCGCGAGAACTCGCGCCGCCTCACGCAGATTTTGTTCGACCTGGGGAGGGAACGCGGAACCACGATCGTGGTGGTGACGCACGACCGCGAGATCGCCTCCATGACCGAACGGACCATCACCCTGGTGGACGGGAGCATCGTACCGTAGCCGTCCCCCGGTACCTGTAGAGACGCGATTTATCGCGTCTCTACAGGGGAATGGCCACCGGGCCATCAACGGAAAAGGAGAACGCCATGCAGATAGAGTTCGTGGGTGGGGCGCGCACGGTCACCGGTTCATCGTATATCGTGAAAAACGGGACCAGCACCGTCATGGTGGACTGCGGCATGTTCCAGGGACGTCCCGAGATAAAGGAAAGAAACCACCTTAACCTGATCTACGATCCCCCCGCGATCGACGCGATGCTTCTCACGCACGCCCACATCGATCACAGCGGGCTCATCCCCAAGATCGTGAAGGAAGGCTACAAGAATTCCATCTTCGCGACGGACGCGACCACGGACCTGTGCACCATAATGCTCCCCGACAGCGCGCACGTGCAGGAGATGGACATCGAATGGACGAACAGGCGCCAGCGGAAGATGGGCCGGGACCCCGTGGCCGCCCTGTATTCCGTCGAGGACGCGCAGGAATCACTCAAGTACTTCAAGCCGCAGTCCTACGGCGCAGAGTTTGAGGTGCTGCCGGGATTCAGGGCGCGCTTCCGCGACGCGGGACACATCCTGGGCTCTTCGTTTATCGAGATGTGGGTCGAGGAGAAGGGTAAAACCGTGAAGATCGTCTTCTCGGGCGACGTGGGCTCGAAGGACCAGGCGATAATCCGCGATCCCGAGACCGTGAACGACGCCGATATTTTATTTATCGAATCCACCTACGGTGACAGGCTTCACAAGAGCAGGGAAGACACCTATGCCGAGTTCAAGAAGGTGATCCTGGATTCCTACAACAAGCAGGGCAATATCGTCATCCCCTCGTTCGCAATCGAGCGCACCCAGGAAATCATCTACACCCTCGCGCGTCTCTTCAAGGCCGGCGAGCTTCCCCCCATCCCGGTGTATATCGATTCCCCGCTCGCGATCTCCGCGACGGAGATTTTCAAAAAGAACGAGCACATGTTCGACCAGGACGCGATCAAGATCATACTGTCGGGCGAGAATCCCCTCGATTTCCCCGGGCTCCATTTTACCAGGTCCACGGAGGAATCGAAGCGCCTGAACGACGAGGCGAAGGGCGCCATCATAATATCCGCTTCGGGCATGTGCACCGCGGGGAGGATAAAGTACCACCTCATGAACAACCTCTACCGGCCGGAGTCCTGCGTTGTTTTCGTGGGCTACCAGGCGGAGGGCACCCTGGGCAGGCGGCTCGTGGACGGGGAGAAGCGCGTGCGCATTTTCGGCGAGGACGTGGCGGTACGCGCGAAGGTGCATACCCTGGGCGGGTTTTCGGCGCACGCGGACAGGGACGGCCTGTTGGACTGGATGGGCGCAATAAAGAACGACAAGCTGAGGGTGTTCGTGGTCCACGGGGAAGAAACGGCATCGCTCGCATTCGCCGCAACGGTGCGCGAGCGCTTTGGGTTCGAGGCGTACGTCCCGCGGTGGGGCGAGATAGTGGACGTGGAGTCGATGAAGGGCAGCGTCGCCGCCTACGGCGCCGGGGTGACCCCGGCCCCGGATACGGAAATCGAGGAGATGAGGCGAACCATCGATATGCTCATTAAAAAGTATTACAAGGCGAAAGAGGAGAACCGGATATTCCAGGCCAAAAAACTTGAGCACGACATCAACGACCTCACGGAGATGGCCAGGAACATCGCGGACGAGATATAGATGGCCGACGAAATCCGCACCATTACAGACGCGTCCCAGCAGGAAAAGATCTTTTACAAGTTCTTCATGCGGAGGGAGGTCTATCTCAAGACGAAAAGCGGAGATTTAAAGATCCATTTCTACGGATACACGCAGGGGCAGATCGCGCTGAGAATCCCCTTCGTTAAAAATATGTATGACAGCTGCCTCATCTTCACCCGCAGCGAGGGATACACCATTTATGCGAGCCTGAAGCTGGTGGAAAAACAGGAGGAGGAGGTCTATACCTTCTTCCCGCTCAAGATGCAGATCATCAACGCCGCCCGGCGCGAGGACCGTAAATCGACGGGGTTCACCGAGGGCGCCAAGTCCGTTATCCGTGTTACGAACATCGTCTCGGACTTCATCGTCCAGAACTCGCTCGCCATGGAAAACAAGAAGGTCGACAAGGTGCGGGACGCCGTGCGCGCCGACCTCGAGAAGCAGTTCAAGTTCGTGAAGCTCTATTTCTGCAGCGAGGGCACGACCGATGTCCGCATGAAGCACTTCATGGAGAACAAGGTCCCCTACCTGATCCCGGAGATCGGGAAAAAAGAATCCGTGGGTAATGAGAGCGTGTACAACACCTATATCAACACAATATTCGCGAAGGACTACGCGCTTTCCAACAAGAAGGACATCATATCCGAACTGGCGGTCCCGGTGCTCTACAAGGCCCGTCTGCCGTACGGCTATATTCAGGCGAATCATACCGCGCGTTTATCGGAAGCTCACATGAGCCTTGTGAAACGCATCGCGACGCGCGTGGACGAGGTGTTCACGCGGTCGAAGCTATTTCCTGTTCCCGAGGAGAAGTTCCTGGTATCCGACCTTTCGAAGGGAGGGGTGGGAATCGTTTTCAAGGAGCGCAGGTTCATCCGCTATTTCCGCGAAGGGAGCCAGGTCGTCTTCGACATTATTCTGCCCGGCAACAAGAAGGCTACATGCATAGCGTCCGTACGCAATATCGCGATTCTTGAAAACAAGATCATCAAGATCGGGTGCCAGATCAAGGAGCTCGATCCGCTCTCCGAGGTGAACTATGACGAGTTCCTGGAAAGCGCGGGATTGGCACAGCGGGAAGAACCGGCGAAGGAGGAGCTTGTAAAAGAAGAACCGGCAGAAGAAAAAGCTGCCGATGCCGTGGGCGATGCAGAGCCGGAAGACCTCGTGTAGACAAGCCCCCGGCATTTAATTAATGCATCCGTGGCGACTTCCGAGCAGGAGCGCCGGTTCCTCGAATTCCAGTATATTGGCCCCCCCGCCCCCGGAGATCGCGATGGAGAGTCGAAATCCCCCTAACACCCGGACGCTCTCGAACGACCAATCGCCGCCTTTTGATGTACCGGAATCCTCGATCCGGTAGACGCCCCCTTCATGACAGAAGCTCACCGCACGCATTGCGGCCATAAGCGGGATGCCGGCGGCCTTCGCGTACGCTTCTTTGAGCGTCCAGTGCGCAGTTGCGTCGGTTACCGGGTCCTTGTGCGCGGCGAGCCGCATGTATTCCCGCGGTGGAAAGAATCGCCGGGCGATCGAGAGGCGCACCCTCCCTTCGGGCTCGATATCGACCCCCGGAGGATGTTCACGCGTCAGCGCCAGGGCGAAGGCGCCGGGGCAGTGGGAAAGGCTTGCGTGAATTTCCGGCGTCCCCGTGCCGGCCAGGCTGGGGGGCGCGCCGCGGGTCGCGACAAGGGAAACCCCGCGACGGTCGACTTCGAAAAGCGCCCCCGCAACCGTTTTCACCATGAGCCGCGAGAGCAGAAACTCCTCGCGCTTGTCCCTGGAACGGATTCCGCCAAGACGCGCGGCCTCTGCTTTGTTCAGCATCGCAGTCGCGCGTTCCAGGAGCCCGGGATCACGCGCGCCCGCGCCGCATGCGACGCAGACGGCCCTGCCGCGGGCCAGTGCGGTTCGCATTTCCATCCAGCTCGCGTGCATCTACGGTCCCTCCTTCGTTTTTCGATAATGTGTCTCCACGGTCGCGGTTCAGGGTTTTAAGTTTAGCCAGACCGCGCATGCATGTCAACGCGGATTGAGCGTCGTAGAAGGCGCGGATTCGAATCCGCGCCTTCTACTATGGGGGCGATAATGGGGGCCTGGAGATGAGAAACGCCCCGCGGAACGCGGGGCATTGGGAACATGTGCATCAGTTGTGATCGGTGTGTTAAACAGCCGCACCAGTCTTCACGGTAGCACCACGTCTTTTCTGACGGATTCCCCTTCATCGATCATGCTGGAGACAGGTTCATTTAACACGCTACAGGTCCCCGAAACATCGATCTGAACATTATAAGCGAACGCTACGACGTTAAAACGCACGCCGTACATTCCGTTGGCGTCTGTCATGACAGGCTCTCCCAGTGTGCCGCCATCATCATGAACGGTAACAGTTGCACCTGCATCAATAGCGCCCACACAGGTCACCTTTCCATACACCAGCGCATCGGTCCCCTGTGAATCAAAACCCTTTGAAGGGTCGAGCACATTGGATTCGTGGTCGCCTATTACGTCCGACATGTCGTAAGAACACCCGGCCATGCAGGTGAGCAGGAGCGCCAGGAAGAATAATTTCATCGTTTTCATAGTTGTCCTCGGTATTAGAATACTCACATGCATCCGGCCATTGTGGTATAATCGCTCCGGAGGGTTACGCCGCAGTAGAGCTGGTTCCCCTCGAGGTTGGCCTTGGAATCGCCCACGGGGGTGTAGCCCGTGTTGAACTCGACGAAGAAGCCCAGGTTCCTGAAAAAGGCGATCTCGATCCCCGCGCCGCCGTAGCCCCCGAACGAGTAGAACTCGACCTTGAGCGTTTCCTTGTTGTTGAGCGGATCGGGAGCCTGCTCGCGGTAGTACTGTCCCCGCACGGCGCCCAGGACGTAGAAATCGAACGAGGTCATCATGAAATAGCCGCTCCAGCGTATCCTGAGCCCCCAGTCGATGCCGTATATATCCGCCTTGCCGCGGGTCACCGGGTCCTCGAACATGGTTCCGCCCTGGACGGCGGAATCGCTCATGCGCATGCTCTTGTAGAACAGCCGGTAGTACATGTCGTACTTGGGCACGGCCTCGATACTCGAGTTCATACGGATGATCCAGTCCACGAAATAGGCGCTGCGATCGGTATAATACTTGTCGAAATCCGGCTCGCGCGTGGTCACGACCGCCCCATACCCGACCCTGAGCTGCGGCGAGCGGGCGAGCATGCTCCGGCGCCACTCGGCCGCGGCCTCGCGGACCTTTTTCTCGGCCTCGAGCCGCTTCTCCTGCATCTTGTTTTCAAGCTCGCTGCTCTTGAGTATGAGCGCCTCGTTCTCCTCGCGGTCGTGCACCTTCTCCAGGAACTGGTCGATGGCGTCGTTGTCGCCGGTGACCAGGTAGAGCCCCAGCGCGCGGATCGCGCGCTCGAACATGTCGTCGTACTTGAACTTGAGGGTGCGGATGCGGGAAAGCCGCGCGACTCCCGAGGACCGGTCCAGCATCTTCGCCGTTATGTGATAGCTCCCCTCGGCCTTCTTGACGCGCCCGTAGACCATGAGCTCGGAATCGATCCTTTCCATGAGGGCGCGTATGCAGTTTTCGTCGGAGCACTTGTTGATCCCCTGTGCGCGCTGCTCCTCTTCCAGGGCGGCCTCCACGGTCTGGTCCTCGGTTATCTCGTAGCTGGTCTTCGCCTGGAAGACCTCCACGAGCAGGTTCTTGATGTCCCTGCCCACCGGATCGTTCGCGGGGAATCCCTCCTCGATCGCGAAGTCCTGAATGTAGACGAGCTTCTCGCTGCGCGCCCATGCGCCGCCCGGCAGGACGGCCATGAAGAAGAGCGCCGCGAAGAGTAAGGCCGGAATCGTCAATGTATGAGTTCTGGTTGCCATGTGCTTGTCCGCTCCTGTATGTAGCTGCTTCCCGCGCCCTTACAGCCCTAAAAACGAACCCGAAACGTGGTCGGTCCGCAGGGTGACGCCAAAGAGTATCTGCCGGCCGTCAAGGTTCTTCTTGTCGCCCCCGGTCGCCGTGTAGCCGGCGGAGAGCTCCGTGAACAGTCCCAGGTACCGGTTCAGCGTAACCTCTATCCCTATGCCTCCCACCAGTCCGCGGCCCATGAGATCCTTCTCGTACGTGACGCCGCCGCTCTTGTACGATTCCTCGACCTTCATTATGCGGAAGGCGAAGGACAGGTAGGCCGACCATGCCTGGTTGAAGAAATACGTACTCCCCACGAAGCGCATGCCCAGGTCCGCGCCCTGGTTCATTATCTGGAGCCCGCTCTGGGGGATGGGATCGTATTTTCCCAGGGTGTCGTCGAAATCGCCCGTCTGCGCCTGGATTTTCCCGTACGCGGAACTGTCCGCGGTGAATTTGCGCTGGAACACCCTGGCGTAGATGTCCACCCCGTCGCCCACGATGTCCTTGGAGCGGTAGATGAACAGGTCCGCGAAGAACATTTGCGAGCCGGTGTAGTAGTCGTTCAGGGTCTTGTCGAACGTGGAGACCGTGTTGAAACCTCCCACGGAGAAGCCGCCGTACCCCACGCGCAGGAGCGGCGAGTTGCGCAGGCAGGCCCACCGGCTCTCGTAATCGTCTTCGATCGAGTTGAGGTTGCTTTCGTGCCGTTCGCGCGATTTCCGGATCTCCCTCTCCTTGCGCGCGACGTACTTGTTGAAATCCTTGATGGTGGAATCCTTGGCCCCGAGCAGGTACTGCGCGAGCGCCTTGGAGGCGTTCTCCACGTAGCGCTCGCGCTGCACGGTGAGCACCTTCGAGGACTTGATCCGGATGTAGCTCTTGTCGTCGCTGCGCACGCGCTCCAGGAGCTTGGCGGAGATGGTGATGGACTCCTTGCCCTTCTTCACGCTCCCGAAAATGATGAGATCGGCGTCGATCGCCTTCATAAGCTCCTTGATACACTCGTCGTCCGCGCAGCCCTCGACGGTCATGCGGAGCGCGGCCTGTTCGGCCACCTTTTTCACCTCGTCGTCGGAGGTGAGGATATAGGCCGCGTCCTTAACGATTTCCTCGGACATGTAATCGCGTACATCGTTGCCCAGGGTGGCGCCCAGGGCCGGCGCGCCGAACCCCGCCGCGCCCGCTTCGCCGGTGACCGTGAAGGGCTTGATGTAGATGGTTTTCACGGCGCCCATAGCGGACGCGGAACCGATAAGCGTGAGCACGAGGATGAGAAGGGGGAGCCGCAGGTGTTTACTCATGGCGAGATCCTTGTTTATCCTGGCGAATGTATTTCTGCGCCCGGCACAAAATTCATGCCTGTGCCGGTTAACGGTATCGAATTTCCCGGGCCCCGGAGAGATTCCCGGGAAGAAGGCCGGAGATGGTTATAAAGAACAACCAGGCCGAATATGACGGATAACCGACAAAAGAAGCCCTCTTGACCGAATTGTCAAGGGTTTTTCCGGCAACGATAAATGGAGGATGGGTGCTGCCTTTTTACTTGGCGTCCTTGTGCAGCAGGGTTGAATATTCGCTGGAAAGTATGTTTTTTTCGACTTCCGAATCACGCTTGATGACATTGAGCCTTTGAATGATATCGGATACGTCCATGCAGCATATTTTCCCGTCGGGGTTGATGTAGATATTGGAATTGTTTTCCAGTATCGACGCGATCGCCGCTTCCCCTTCTTCGTCGTCCATCCCGGTAAATTTCAAAATGTCCTTAACCGTAAAGTGCAGGGTACACGGAACATTCTTCGATACCTGAATGCGGTGCTTTAATATCTGGATGTGCAGGGCGTCGTATATCTTGATCTCGGGATCGGTAAGGAAGAGGTTGGCGATCTGGTAGTACACCAGCCAGAGCCTTTCGGCAAGGATTTCGAATATCCGGATCACCATGGCGGGATAATTTTGAACTATGTATTCGAAGTTGTCCCGGTTTATCGCCAGCAGCTTGACGTCATCGGCGGCGACGGCGTTGGAATTCCTGGTCTTATTCTCGATGAGTGCCATTTCCCCGAATATCTCCCCCAAGGGAAGGACGTTCAGCAGGATTTCCTGGCCGTTATGCACCTTTGTGATCCGGACGCTTCCCGACTGGATCACGTACAGCTCCTCGCCGTGCTCTCCCTCCATGAATATGGGCTGATTGGTCATGTAGGAACGGAGGTGATCGCTCTTTTTAGGCTCCAGGGGAAACATTCCCGTTTTCGAGGAACGGATCTTGGCGAGCAGGCCTTTCGCCCTTTCGGCCCGCCGGCCCACCGCCCCGTACTCGAGGTAACGGGCGAATGCGTATCCTGCCATGTGGTATTTCTTTTTTCCCCAGTAATAATTCCCGGTGGTATAGAGGTTTTCGATATTCTGCGGGATGAGTATTTCCGGGGGCGATTTCGAGCTCAGGCTCGCGGCGATGGAATCGTAATGCCGCAGTTGTTTGCTGAAATACCGGATGATCTTGAGCGCCAGATCGGTATGGTCCTGGATGAATTTCCCGAAAATATCCTTTTGTACCACATACACGACCGTGTCGTTCAGGGCGAGTACCGATTCCATCCTGGGGCGCTTGGACAGGAAGGAGATGACCCCGAATAAATCCCCGGGCTCAAGCATACGGCATTCGCGGATTGCGCTGTTGTTCAGGAAAAACCTGGATATGCAGCGTTCGGCGGACCCGGTTTTAAGGATATAAAACCGGTCGAGCTCCGCCTGCCCTTCCAGCACGATGTATGAACCCTTCTTAAAAGTTACCGATTCAAACACAGCTTTACCCTGATGCACAGGTAAGGCTAAACATGCGTATTGTCAACCATAAAATATAATGCCTACTTAACCTGCATTGGGGGTCAGATAATACCGCACCCCAGCTTGAGCCGGAGGGTCCCCAGGACGATCGCCAGGAGCGAGAGGACGATGCCCGCGATCGCCGTGCCGTTCTGTTCGGGACGGCTCCTCGAGTTTGCGAGACCCGAGAACATGAGCCCGAAGCAGCCTATCAGCACGTTAAACCAGTTGAGCCAGCCCAGGAAGGGGATGCAGCCCACCATCGTTCCGAAGAAAGCCAGCATTCCGAGTATCAGGCCGGCAGTAGCCATCGCAGCCTCCATGCGGCGCATGGGGGCTGCGCCGCTGTCTCATCGCGAGCATGGGGGGTGGGGACCGATATGTCAACAGGAAACCTGCAGCTTATAAACGGGTTTGAATTAATGGCGCTTCAGGAAACCGTGTGGAAAACTGACAAAATGACGATACTGAAGATATGAAAGAGACTCTGGAAGAATTTTACAATCATTTATTGGGAATAGAAAGCCCCTGGGAAGTGGAATC
>SCSX01000094.1 GCA_004297825.1 Spirochaetota bacterium | reverse complement strand
TAGGATCCGTTCGGATTCGCAAGCTCGACCCATGCTGGTGTCGCCGATCCGTCCGATACCCAGTATCCGGCCACAGAAACACTCGATGAGTTAATGCAATACCCGCCCGCATATACGGTGCCGCCGTCGATCGTTATGGATTGCACGCCTGCGTCTTTATTTGAAGCAAGCTTGGCCAGCTCCACCCATGTGGGAGTCTTTGATCCGTTTAACACCCAGTATCCGCTCATCCATTTAGAGGTAGTACTATTAAAGCAACTTCCGCCTATATAAACAGTGCTCGCACTTACGGCTATGCTTGACGCAGAACTTTGCGTTTCATAAGTCAGGCTGCCCGTGCTATAGGCATTTTGAAGCAATATCCATGTTCCGTCTTTCCAGTATCCTCCAAAATTGTAATAGTTCTCATCCATTACGTCGCCTGCTATATAAACGCTTTTGCCGCCGCCGTCGCCGCCGCCGTTGTCGCATGCACCCAGGCTACAAACAATGACTGCCAATAAAATATAAACAAGTCTCTTCATAACCGCCTCCTTGACAACGCTCGCCGTGTCGGTAATATGGGGAGAAGATAACCGCTGTTCATTATGCATGTCGCCCCGGTTTATAAATCCGAACGCGCTTTTTTGTTTCTTTCTTTGAATTCCATGAGGTCATTACGCGAAGGCGCGAAAATGTTTTCGCGCCTTCGCGCGCGCCGCTTCGTTCAGGCCGCAGTTCCCGAGCTACTTGCGCGTGAACACGTACGCCGCGCCGGCAACGCTCGCCGTATTGTCGGAACCGGCTATCCCGTCGTCGTTCGTAACGACCGTCTGGCCGCTGTCCTCGCCGAACGATCCCGCGACAACGGTTTCGCCGCGTATCGCGACGAAGGTGCCGAAGCAATCGGAGGCTTCACCGTTGGAGGCCTTTATGTAGGCGTCCTGTATCCAGTTTCCGGAACCGTCTCTTTCAAACGCGAACACCGCCCCCGCATAGACGGCTGTGGTATCGGCGCTCGCGGTCTCGTCGTCGTTGGTAATGCCGGTCTGGTTGCTGTATTCATACACCGCACCAACGATTATTACATCGCCGCTTACCGCAACCGACCAACCGAAATTCACGTCTTTACCCGACTCCGCGATTGTATTCGATGCCTTGAGATAGGCGTCCTGTATCCAGTTCCCTGAGCCGTCTGTCTTGAATACATAGGCGGCCCCCATGTTCAGCGAGGCATTGTCCTCGCTCGCACTTCCGTCGTCATTGGTGACTGTATCCTGACTGCTGGATTCCGCATTGGCGCCCACTACAATGATGCCGCCGCTTATCGCGACTGAAAAGCCGAATCCGTCGTTCGATCCCGCGTTCGACGCCTTGAGATAGGCATCCTGGATCCAGGCGCCGGAGCCGTCCTTTTTAAACACGTATGCAGCGCCCGATGAATAGGCCGAATTATCGGCGCTTGCGATTCCGTCGGTGTTGATGATTCCCGTCTGGGCGCTCGCCTCTTTATCCGCACCCACGACGATTACACCGCCGCTCATCGCGACGGAGATTCCAAATTGATCGTTCGCACCGGCGTTCGACGCCTTGAGGCACGCATCCTGCACCCAATTGCCGGAACCGTCCTTGCTGAACACGTATGCGGCTCCCGAGCCGGATTCGCCGTATGAGCCCACGACAATCGTATCGTCCTCCGCCGCGACCGCACTTCCGAAGTAATTGTTCGTTGCGGCGTTCGACGCCTTGAGATAGGCGTCCTGCACCCAGTCGCCGGAGCCGTCCTTCCTGAACACATATACCGCCCCCGCTCCGGTGAGAGTATTATCGGCGCTCGCCGTCCCGTCGTCGTTAGTCACGGACTTCTGTCCGCTGGATTCGCACGCGGCGCCCACTACGATGATATCGCCGTAGACGGCCACGGCTATGCCGAACTGGTCGCCCGCCCCGGCGTTCGACGCCTTGAGATACGCATCCTGACTCCAGTTGCCGGACGCGTCCCTTGTGAACACATACGCCGCGCCCGCCTGCGATGCGGAGTTGTCGTCGCTGGCGGTGCCGTCATCATTGGTAACGCTCGTCTGGCCGCTGCTCTCGTAGGGAGCGCCAATCACGATGGTATCGCCGTCCACTGCAACGGCGTTACCAAAAACGTCGATGGCGCCTGCGTTCGACGCCTTGAGATAGGCGTCCTGCACCCAGTTCTCGGGTGCATCGCCCGAATCATGCAGACCTCCTCCGCCGCCGCCTCCGCCGCCGCAGGATGTAAAAAATACCGTTGCTGTTACTAATACTACTGAAAAGACCGATTTTCCAATCATGCTCCACCTCTTTATTCTGGGGTAACCAAATACCTGCCATCTCATGTCCGTCGCCCAGGTTAATAAATCGTGATCCATTTCCCGGTTAATAATCGCTACGATGGACTGATCGGATTACGTTGATATTTTTATATGCTTGTTGGGGAAAATCTTTCTCGCCGATATTTACACGATTTCCTCCAAGACTCCTCCGAACACCAGTTCAATCGAAAATAAAACCGTTTCGTGAGTTTGGAATTATAAATAATACGCATATGCTTAATATGACGTCACCCTGGTGCCGAACTCCGCAATATTCGATGCGTTCCCGCCGCCTCCGACCGTTACAGAAAATGCTCCGCCGGCGAAGAGGTTTCCATAGCCGTCGACGGTGAGGGCGCAAACCTCCCCTTCGCTGTTTAAATCGGACCCCAGCGCCGTCCATGAGCTGCCGTCCCATTTCGCGATTCCGTTTGCCGCCGTGCCTCCTGCGGTGGTAAAACTCCCGCCTGCGTAAAGGTTGCCGGAGCCGTCAACCGCGAGGGCATTTACCCAGTAGTCATTTGTCCCATACATTCCAGAGCCGAGAGCGGACCATGAGCTCCCGTCCCATTTCGCGATACAGCTTGCCGCCGTGCCGCCTGCTGAAATAAAATACCCGCCTGCGTAGAGGTTGCCGGAGCTGTCAGCCGCAAGGGCATAGACCTCATCATCCATCCCTGAACCCAGCGCAGACCATGTGCTCCCGTTCCATTTCGCAATATGGTTTGCCGTAGTACCCCCTGCGGTAGGAAAAGACCCGCCTGCGTAGAGATTGCCTGAGCCGTCCACCGCAAGGGCAAATACATTTGCCGGCCCGGATGCATTGCTTATGCCGGAACCGAGAGCGGACCATGAGCTGCCGTCCCATTTCGCGATACAACTTGCCGTCGAGCCTCCTGCCGTAGTAAAACTTCCGCCTGCATAGAGGTTGTCGGAGCCGTCAACCGCAAGGGCGTATACAGCCGCACCCATCCCTGTACCGAGAGCGGACCATGAGCTCCCGTCCCATTTCGCGATACGGTTTGCAGTTGCGCCGCCTGCTGTCGTAAAAGATCCGCCCGCGTAGAGGTTGCCGGAGCCGTCAACCTCAAGGGCGTATACAGCCGCACCCATCCCTGTACCGAGAGCGGACCATGAGGTCCCGTCCCATTTCGCTATATAGTTTAGAGTCGAGCCCCCGGCTATAGTAAAATATCCCCCCACATAAAGATTGCAAGAGCCGTCAACCGCAAGGGCTTTGACGGTGTTATTAGCGGAACCAAAGACCGACCATGTGAACCATTTTGCATACAAGGATACGTCGGCGGAGCCCATGGTAAATGTTTGTCCGGGGATATACGTGGTTCCTTTCCCGTCGGCCTGCGTGTCCCAGCCGATAAAAGTAATACCGGGAATTACCAGATTTCCGGAATAGCCCAGCACGGTGACGGTATCCCCGTTATTATACGCATTCGCATCAATCGGGACTTCTCCACCGGTATTATTGTTTCCATAGTAGGTTACGGTATAACCGAGGCCCACGGATTTCATGGTAATCGAAACGGTAACCTCTTCTCCCGCTCTCAGGTCACATTTTGCAGACCCGCGGTAATTTCCCTCGGCTCTTTTTGCCGTTAACTCGAAAAGGCGGGTGGAACCGGCAGGCACTTCCAGTGTAATTGTCTCTGTATCACCTGGATATACTTCATTCATGGTGCCCATACCCGGTCCGCTTACCTTAAGATCGTAGCTGGTGATTCCCGTAGGAGGCTCACCGCCTTCCCCTGTGGTTTGTGCTTCTGCCATGCTTTCGAATAAAGCCAGAAAGCGATCGAAGATAAGGTTCCCGGGCGTGCATGACGCCTGTTTGTTGCTGCCGGTATTTATATGAACAATCGAGGAGTTGCCTGCACGAGAGCAATTGAGTGCGGTTGAAAAGATTATCAATACAAAAACAGATAGTCGAATAATAGTACTATTTTTCATATATCTTCCCTGGAATGGCGCTAAAGACGACCATATCTGGATATCCTTTTGGAAGAATAGTAGTCCCGGGACTTCATGACTGTCGCCCCGATTTATAAATCCGAACGCTCTTTTCGATTTCTTTCTTTGAATTCCGTGGGGGTTATGCCTTCCGTTTTGAGAAAGGCGTTATTGAAAACGGTTTTAGAGTTAAAGCCGCACCGGTAGGCCGCTCGCATGATGCTGATGTTCTCATCTTCCATGAGGAGTTTTTTTGCGGCGTGTATCCTGTAGGTATTTACAAACGAGCGGAAATTCGTGGAGAGCCTGCCGTTCAGTATCTCCGAAAGCTGATGAGGCGTGATGCCCAGCCTGGAGCTCAATCCTTGCAGGGACAGGCCCTCGTCCAGGTAAATTTTTTCGAGCTCCATGAGCTCTTTCAGGCGTTCGATCACCGCCCCCGTATCGATGCCTCCGAGCATCGATTTCGCATATCGCGTCTCGCTTGCGTCCTTCTGCATTTCTAGAAAAAATTCGACGTGTTTTTTTTCAAGATAATAAGAAAGAATCAGCAGGGTGGTTATGAGTAGAATCGTCCATCGAAGCATAAGGCTTTTGTCCGAGAGTATCGCGATATAAATGATGAATAGAAGGGATATCCATAAAACGTTGTAGCTCACGAAATACTTCTTCTGCATCAACAGCCGGATGCCTCTTTTTGAAAGCGTCCTGTAGCCGTGAACGACTCCGAGGACAAGACACGCTATGAAATACGGCCCCGCGGAGTACATTATGAAGAGATAGGTTCCGCGCGTCGCCCCCTTCTGAATATTGTCGAATCCCACGGACGCGAGCTTTGCGTCCGGGCTTTGTATGAAAAAGGGGATGAAATATGCCACGGCCAGGACTCCCGGAACCAGGAGGAGCGCGGCAAGGCGGTCAAAACGCATTTTTCCTTCTATCATTAACCTGAAGCGAAAATACACCAGCGGGCCCAGAAAAAGCTCGAAGGGCTGGTTGAGATACAGGAGGTGGGGATAATATCGATAAAAGAAGGTTTCCTCGGAGAGAATAAAAAGAGAGTCCGCTCCCCAAAGAAACAACAGGGCAAAAATGATTATCATTTCCGTCCTGTTTGTTTTTTCCACGAAAATTCCAGAAGCGATCGTCATAAGCGAACAACCGGTTGCGAAAATCAATGTATTGAGAACGTCTTCCATGGTTCACGCTCGCGGTTTTTTGCGCTGTTTTATGAATTCAGTGGGTGTCATTCCTTCACGCGTTAAAAACGCATTATTAAAGGCGTTTTTCGATTTGAATCCGCATTGATAGGCTATGTGGATGACGCCGGTATTCTCGTTTTCCAGGAGCATCTTTTTCGCGGCATCTATCCTGTAGGCGTTTAGGAACGTGCGAAAATTAGCATGCAGCATGCCGTTTAAAATCTCCGAAAGCTGGTGCGGCGTTATGCCGAGCCTTGAGCTCAGGGCCCGCAGCGACAGGTCCTCGTCAAGATACAATTGCTCACGCTCCATGAGCTCCTTTGCGCGCTCCACGACCGCGCCGGTATTGACGCCCCCGAGCATGGACCGCTTATACCTGGTCTCGGTCGAATCCTCCTGAATCAAAAGGAACAACCGCGCATATTTTTTTTCGACGAAATAAAACAGGACGATCATGTAGTTGGTGATGATTACCATCACCCGCATCAATACGCCTTGTCCCGCGAAAGATATGATATACCCCGTTACCGCGATGACGATCCATAGAAGATTATACGCCACCAGGACCTTTTTCTGCATCACCATCCGGATCCCTTCCGCCGAAAGCATCCTGGATCCATGTACGATGAAGAGGACGAGGCAGAATACGAACCAGGGCGTTTGACCGTGCATGATCGCGAGGTATATGCCGCGCACGATACCATCCTGTATGTTTTGAAACCCGGCGCAGGCGAGCTTCTCCTCTCCACTCAGCGTAAAATAGGGGATAAAGTATATGACCGCAAGAACACACGGCAGGAAAAGGAGCACGGTGAGAAGGTTGAATTTCATCTTGCCTTCCACCAGTATTCTGAAACGATAATAAATCAGGGGGCCCATGAAAAGCTCAAAAGGCTCGTTGACATGGAGGAATTGCGGATAGCGCCCGGAAAAACCCAGTTCATCCGACAGTATAAACAGCGTGAAGATCGCCCACAACAGGCAAAAGGTAAACACCATTGCCATGTCAGCTTTTTTTCTTTTTTCAGAGAAATAGGCGAACGCGATCGTAACGAGCGAACAGATGCTTGCGAACGCAAATAAATTCAGAATATTGTTCAAGGCCTGATCCTGCCGTGTTCAATGCGCCGTTATGTGAAATGTCTTTCCGGTGAACAAGTGTTAAACATTCGATTTGACAATCATATATATTCATCATAGGTATCGTCGATTTGTCAATGTCTATTGATTAACCCACTCCCATAATAACCATGTCGTTGTTCCCTCCTTTCGATCATTCCCTGTTCCCCGGTTTTCCTAAAAGTGGAACAAGCTTTTCGAGCAATCCTTTTTCCACGTCACTTTTAAGGGGGAACCGCGAGATAAAAAGATAAGGGGCAGGTGTAATTTTAACTTAGTCATTTCGACCGCAGGGAAAAAGCTTTTCAGTGTGGATGCTGTTAAGATTTCTTACCCCACACGACGGGGTTCGAAATGACAGAGGCAAAACAGACCAATCCGTTTGTCTTCATCTCCTCCATCTCTTCAATCCCCTTCTCCCTCTTTCCGTAAAGCTCCTACGTACGCCACGTTTTAATTGACACGCTGCGGTCCGTTCCCACCATGTACGCACACTGGAGGTACGCCGCATGGAATTCAAGGAGACCCGTCCCCTCTACCTGCTCGCCGAGATCGCGTCCATATTACGCGCGGAGAACGGCTGCGCCTGGGACCGCGCGCAGACATCGGCGACACTGCGGCCGTACTTAATCGAGGAGGCCTACGAGGTCTACGAGGCGATCGGAAGCGGCGATCCGGCTGATCTCAAGGAGGAGTTGGGCGACCTCATCTACCAGGTGTACGCGCACGCGCAGATCGCGCGCGAGGCAGGACAGTTCACGATCGACGACGTCGCGCAGGGAATTGTGACCAAGCTTATCGGCCGCCACCCCCACGTGTTTGGCGACGAGAAGGCCGACACCCCCGACGAGGTGACCGACCGCTGGGAAAAAATAAAGAAGAAGGAAAAATCGCATCGCGAATCGATACTCGACGGCGTGCCCGCGAGCCTTCCGGCGCTCCTCAAGTCGTACCGTATACAACAGAAAGCCTCACGCATCGGGTTCGACTGGGAGCGCATCGACGGCGTCATCGAAAAACTCGACGAGGAGGTGCGCGAATTCAAGGAAGCGGTCGCGACCGTGCCCAAGGGAAGCCCCGAAATTGAGGAGGAGATAGGTGACATTCTTTTTACCATCGTAAATATCGCGCGCTTTACGGGCGTCAATCCCGAGGACGCGCTCGCGCGCACAGCGAACAAGTTCATCACGCGCTTCCGCTTCGTCGAGAAGGAGGCCGCCGCGCAGGGGAAAGCGCTCGAGGACATGGACCTCGCGGAAATGGACGCCCTGTGGGAGCTTGCCAAGCGCGCGCTATGAAATTCCATTGACATTTTTCATTTTCAAACCACATACTCAGGTGCCCGACATCAGCCGGGGTAACCACCATGAAGAAGACCGGACCGCGGAACAAGCCAGCCGCAAAGGGTCGCGGCGAACGCGCGAGGAACGCCCTGCTTACGGAGGTGTTTGAAAACGCATTTGACGCCATCATGATCCTCCGCGATGGGGTCTTCATCGAGTGCAACGGAAAAACCCTGGAACTCTTCGACTGTACACGCGAGGAATTCCTCCAGTCCACGCCTTACGATTTTTCTCCCCCCAGCCAGGGCGACTGCCGCGACTCCCGGGAAAAAGCGATGGAGATGATGGACCGCGCCCACGCGGAAGGAACGCACGTGTTCGATTGGCGCCACCGGAAAAACAACGGCGCGGTCTTCGACGCCGAGGTCGTGCTGCGCTCCTTTACCCTGGGGAAATTCAAGTATCTCCAGGCGACCGTGCGGGACATTACCGCGCGCATCGCGGCGAACGCCGCGCTTCGGGAATCCGAGGAGAAATACCGGTTCCTCGTGGAGAACATCAACGACACGATCCTGATCATGGACGCGCGGGGCAGAATCACCTATGCGAGCCCCGTGGTGACGCGGCTGACGGGTTATGAGGTGAGCGAGCTTGCGGGCAGACCGGTCCTGGAATTCATTCATCCCGACGATCTTACGGGCGCTCGGGACCGCGTCACCCGGATCCTCGCGGGTTCGCTCCAGGTCGCCCAAAGCGCCTATCGCATCCGCACCAGGAGCGGCGCCTACCGGTGGTTCCAGACCTCGTCCCGCATCGCGCCCGA
Organism: Spirochaetota bacterium; assembly: GCA_004297825.1. Taxonomy (NCBI): domain Bacteria; kingdom Pseudomonadati; phylum Spirochaetota; species Spirochaetota bacterium. Next base: position 20,022 of record SCSX01000094.1, on the reverse strand, counting down.
CGCATCGGGCGTGAAGACGGTCACGGTAGTCCTATCCGACATCACCGAGCGCAAGGCCGCCGAAGACTCTCTCGCGCGCAGCAGGGAGCGCTTCGAGAAGGTGTTCTACTCGACGCCCGTTATCAGCGCCATAAGCGACGTGCTCACGGGCGTATACGTCGAGGTCAACGATTCATTCACGCGGGCGACCGGGTATACGAGGGAAGAAACCATTGGGAAGACATCCATGGAACTGGGCCTGTGGGTCCGGCCCGAGCACCGCGCGCAGGTCATCGGGGACGTGCACTCCACGCTCGGTCCCGTTGCACGCGAGATATTGATACGCGCGAAATCGGGCGAGGTCCGCACCCTCGCCTTCTCTGCGGACACCATAACCTACGACGACGGAAAGGAATACCTGCTCACCTCCGCCGTGGATATCACCGAACTTAAAATGGCGGAAACGGAGCTCCGGCTCCAACGCGAGCTCATCACCAAGACCACGGAAAGCGTTCCCGGGCTCATCTTCCAGTTTTCCATGTCCCCGACCGGTTCGATCACCATGCCCTACGCGAGTGCATGGTGCGAAAGCGTCTTCGGGCTCAGCCCCGAAGCGCTTCGGGAAGACGTACGATCGCTCATAGCGCTGATACACCCGGACGATCTGGACGACCTGTCGGTCTCCATCGTGCGATCCGCGGAAATGCTGGCCCCCTGGCAGTGGGAGGGCCGCTTCTTCGATCGGAAGGGCGAGGTCCGATATCTCAGGGGCGACTCGAAACCCGAGAAGCTCCCCGACGGCACGGTCCTCTGGAACGGCGTGCTCATCGATATCACCGACCGCCGCAAAGCCGAGGAGGCCCTGCGCGAGAGCGGTGAAAGGCTGCGCACCCTGATAAACGCGATGCCCGACATCGTCTGCTTCAAGGACGGCGCGGGGCACTGGCTCGAGGCGAACGAATTTAACCTGAAGCTTTTCGAAATCGAGGGGGTCGATTACAAGGGCAGGAAGGATTCCGAGCTTGCCGACTTCAGTCCCTACTTCCGCGAGACCCTGCTGGCCTGCGAGACGGCCGACGAACAGGCCTGGCGCGCCAGGGAGCCCGTCCGCGGGGACGAAATGATCCCGCGCCGGGACGGCCACCCGATGACGTTCGACATCATCAAGGTTCCCACCTACGATTCCGACGGCCGGCGCAAGGGACTTGTCGTGGTGGGGCGCGACGTTACGGAGCGCAAGCGCGCCGAGAAGCTCATACGCCTGCAGCGCGATCTCGCGGCGGCCCTGAGCGGCACCGTCGAATTGCGCGAGGCGCTGGGACTGGTTCTCGATTTCACCCTTCAGATAGAAGGATTCGACAGCGGCGGCATCTATTTGAAAGACCAGCACACAGGCGGGTTGAACCTCTCGGTTTCACACGGCCTGTCCGAAGGGTTCATGCAGATGGAAGCGCGCTATTCCGCCGATTCCGCGAACACGCGCATGGTGCTCAAGGGCGAGCCGATTTACATGGAATACCCCAGGATTATCGAGAACCTTACCGGCGTTCCCCTCGACGGGATCCGGAAAAAAGAGGGCATACTTCATCTCGCGATCATTCCGATCCGGCACGGCGGCGCGGTTATCGGCTGCCTTAACCTGGCTTCGCGATCGCTTCCCGGGATTCCGCAATTTTCACGCGACGCGCTCGAATCGATCGGTGTCCAGGTGGGGGGCGTGATAGGCAGGCTCCGCGCGGAGCAGACGATCCGGGACTCGCTCGCGGAAAAGGAGATGCTCCTCAAGGAGATCCACCACCGCGTCAAGAACAACATGCAGATCATCTCGAGCCTGCTTCAGCTCCAGATTTACAGGCTTCACGATCCGCGGGACCAGGACCTCGTCATGAACCTCCAGAACAGCGTGAGGAGCATGGCCCTGGTTCACGAAAAGCTGTACCGCTCGGAGAGCATGGCCCGCATCCACATAGCCCCCTATATCCGCGACCTCACGAACGAGATGCTTCAGTTCAACCCGATCGCGGAACGGGTGACGATCTCAATCGACGCGGGGGACATGCTCCTGTCGATAGACGAGGCCGTTCCCTGCGGACTCATCATCAATGAGCTTATAACCAACGCCCTCAAGCATGCCTTTCCCGGCACGGAGAAGGGCGTGATCGAGATCCGGTTCGGGCCTATGGATGGAAAGCGATTACTCGTGATTCGGGATAACGGCGCGGGCATCGCCGAATCGGTGGACCTCCAGAAGCCCGCGAGTCTTGGCATGCGGCTCGTGAACGCGCTCCTGAAGCAGCTTGCCGGCACCATGGAAGTCGTTCGATCGGGCGGTACGGAATTCCGAATTCTTTTTTAGGCGAACGCGGTCTATTCCACGCGTGGTGCGCGGGAGAATTCTAAGAGCGTCCGCCTTCCCTGCGTTCCCTCAGTTCCTCAAGTCGCGCCCGTATGCTTTCGAATTCTTCCTCTTTTACCCCCCCGCCGCCGTATCGGCAGGAATAGATCCGGGTTCGAACCTCCAGGAGCCCCATGCGGATATCCTCGTCCCGGTGTGCGGCCTCGGCGACGCGCAGCAGTTCCCCCGTGAAAAGCTCGGCGGACCGCAGAAAAGATTCACCATCCCCGCGGCGCAGGGCGGAGAGCATTTCCCGCTCGTGCCGCGAAGACGCCGTTTTTGGAAGCGCGACGGGGATTCCCGCGACGGTGCGCGCCTGTGTCTCCGGCCGCGGCCGCATGCGCCTTTTCCCCCAGGCGACGGCGAGCATGACCAGGGCCCCCGCCCCGAACGCGATTCCCGCGACCAGGGGCGCCTCGTCCGGGAGCATGCCCCCGGGCTCGGTTTTCACCCGCGGTTTCCCGGGCGCGGAACCCTCCCTGGCCTCGAACGCAATCGCGCCGGTGCGCGCCGTTTCGTATTTCAGCGTCGTGGGATTGAAGAAGGACATTTTAAATCCGGGGTGCCTTACCGGCCCGGCGCTCTCGGGCACGATGGTGAAGATGAACTCGCGCTCCCCCTCCACCCTGTTTTCCGTTATGCGAAATTTATCGCTCCCCTCCTCGAAGAGAACCTTTATCGCGTCGGTTTCGGGGGCCTCGGGGCGCGAGAGGGTAACCAGGTTCCCCGAGCCCTTCACCTGGACCCTGACCCGCTTTTCATCGAAGGACACTATGGGATCCTTCTCATACTCGGCCGTCATGACGAACGAGCCCACGTCCCCGTGAAATTCCCCGGGCCGTCCCTCGTCGGGGGTTTTTATCACGGTAAACGCCTCCTTCGGGAATTGCAGGCTCTGCTTCCTCGGGAAGGAAAACAGTCCCTCGCCCCGCGCCGTTTCCACCGCGAGGCTTCCCCCGCCCACGCTGAAGTCGCCCGCCTCGGCGGGAACGAGAACGAGCGTGACCGCGTGCGTCTTCACGATCCTCTCGCCTGCATCCTCAACGGACTGGTCGGCGACGGGTTCACGCACCTCCTTGACGATGAAGCCCTTTGCCTCCGGAAATTTTTCGACCGCGGGCTTCCTGCTTATCCGCGCCCCCCGGCCCGCGACGAAATAGCGTATGATGATCGGTTCACCGGTGAACACGCGCCGCTTCACCGGCTCGGCGACGATGCGCAGCAGGCCGCCGGACCGGGAACCGGTGTGCCCCGCGCTCACCGCCGTCAGTACCAACTCGGGGGAGACGAGCGTCTGGGTCCCGGCCTTGAGCCTCACCGGCGGGATACTGTATGATCCCGCGCGCGCGGGGACGAGTTGCACCAGGAGAAGCACGCCGGACTCGGAGACCTTCCTGGACCCGCTCTCGTCTTTGACGATGTGTACATTGGAGAACCGCTGCGAGCCGCCCTTGCGCGCCTCGATACCCGGCACGGAGGGAAGCTCGATAATTTCCGCGGAGGCCGCGTCATGAACCTTGAGCTCCAGCATCGCGATTTCGCCCTCCTCGACGCGGTCCGGCTGGAGGCGCGCCTCGAGCGTCGCCGCGGCCGCGGCGGAACGCGCACCCGCGAGCGCCAGCGCCAGCATGAGCAGCACGCTACCAGGGTTTTTCATTGTGCTCCCCTCCCGAATCCTTTCCCCGTTCCCGGCGGACCGGCCTGTCCCGCATCGATTTGAGTATGTTCTCCACTTGGTCCCTGTCCAGCGCGCCTGGTCCCGTTTTCGAGCCGTCACCGGCGTCGCCCCTGCCCCGGTCCCGTTCCCGTTGGCCTTCCAGCGCATCGGCCCCGCCCTCTCCTTTTTCGCCCTGTCCTTTATCCCCTTTATTTTTCTTGTGCTCCTCGCGCGCGAGAAATTCAAGATTGCGTTTCGCGGGGAGAAAATCGGGGTCCGCCTTGAGCGCTTCAACATAGGAATCTATCGCCCGGGCGCTGTCGCCCTTTTTATAATATGCGTTGCCCATGTTGAAGTATGAGTGCGCCCGGGGCGCGTCTTCGCCGGGAGCCGCGGCGCCGCGGAACCGTTCAAGCGCCGCCTCGTAATCGCCGCTCATGTAGCGCGCGTCCCCCTCGTTGAAATCGAGCAAAGGCAGTTTTGCGGCGGGCGCATACCCGCGGGCGTCGCCGTAAGAGCGCAGCGCCCCCTCGTAGTCTTTTTCCGCGTAGCGTTCGTTTCCCTCGCGCACCGCGTCGCGCAGCGGATCAAGCCAGGCGGTAAAGAGCAGGAGCGCGGCGAGCACAAGCGCGTACGCGCCGGATGCCCTTCGAATGAACGTGAGGCGGTACATAGTTATATACGCCTCCTGTCGGGAATGAGGGCTTCTATGGAAAGAAGCGCGAGCAGCGCGAGGGCGAAGCCATGATAGCGGTCGATCTTCCGTGAAACCGTGCGCCGGCCGCGTTCCGTCTTCGCCGACCCGTCAAGCGCGCCCATGACGACCTTCATGTCCGATAGGCCCCCGGTGATATCCAGGCATTCACCGCCCGTGCGCTCCGCGATCCGTTCGAGGGTTGCGACCGACTTGCTCGAGCGCACGCGGCCGCCCTTGTGGTCGGACAATGCGGACCGGTCGTCCAGGGGAACGACGGCGCCGGCCTCGGTGCCCACACCCACCGTGAACACGGTCACGCCAAGCTCTTTCAACCGTTCCGCACCCGCATCCGCGCCCCCCTCGTGGTCTTCGCCGTCGCTTATGAGCACGAGCGTGCGCGCGGTGAGCCTCCTGCGTTCGAACACGCGCGCGGACGCCTCGAGCGCCCTGCCTACATCGGTCCCCTGGCGCCGTATTGCGCCCGTGTCCACCGAGTTCAGGAACATGAGGAAGGCGTCGATATCGCCGGTGAGCGGACACTGCACGTAGGCGTCCCCTGCGAAAAGCACGAGCCCGATCCTCCCCCCGCGCGCCGATTCCGCGAGCAACCGCACGGCATTCTTCGCGCGCGCGAGCCTCGATGGGTTCACGTCCTGCGCGTCCATGCTCCTGCTCACATCGAGCGCGACAAGCACGTCCGCGCCCTCGATCGCGCCCTCCTGGTCGCGCTCCCCCCACTGCGGCCTCAGCATGACGAACGCCGCCAGCATTATGGAAACGAACACGAGCGCGTTTTTCGCGATCGCCGCACGCCGTGCGCGGGGGACAAGCGCATCCCCGGTCCCGGGACCGGGGAAAAGTTTTCGAACCACGCGCGATTTCCAGGAAAGGTACCACGCGTAGAGCCCCGCCGCGCACCCCGCGATCAGGAGGACATAAACCCAGTATTCCGCGGCGGCAAAGGTCATCACGGCACCTTCCTGTACACGGCCGCGCGCAGGATTATTTCCGCCAGGAAAAACAGCGCCGCCACGGCAAGCCACGGCATGAACCCGTCCCGGAACTCCATGTACTCGTTTTTCCTGACCGTGCTCTTCTCGAGCGCGTCGATGTCCTTCACGTTTTCCCAGAGCACCCCCGCCGAGCTTGCCCTGAAATATTTTCCGCCGGTGATAGCGGCGATCTCCTTCACGGTGGCCTCGTCGAACTCCTGGTGCCGCCCCTTGAAGAGCGAGCGCAGACCCTGCCACGCGGTCCGGGGCTCGTCGCTCCCGATACCCACGGTGTACACCTTTATCCCCATGCGCGCGCACATGCGGGCCGCCGTCTCGGGCTCCACGCTTCCCCGGTTGTTCACGCCGTCGGTGAGGAGCAGCACGATACGGGTGCGCCCCTTTTCTTCGGGCATGCGCGAGGCCGCCAGGGCCAGCGCCTCGCCGATCGCGGTCCCTTCCTCGCGTACGGTGTCAAGGTCCGCCTCGTCCAGCGTCTCCGCGATGGTTTCGTGCTCGAGTGTGAGCGGGCTCATCAGGCAGGCCTCCCCCGAAAAGACGACGAGCCCAATGCGGTCGTGCACCCTGAGAGTGATGAAATCGCGCAGTACGTTCTTCGCCACCTGCAGACGATTTTTAGGCTCAAAGTCCTCGCTCCCCATTGAGTCCGATACGTCCAGCGCGACGAATATGTCTATACCCGGGTGGAGAACGCTCGTAAATCCAAGGCTCTTCCCCGGTCCCGCAAGCGCGATCACCAGCAGAAGCGTGGAAACGGCCCTCAGCAGGGGAAGGTAATCGTAGGTGGCGGCGCGCAGCGAAGGCGCCTTTTCATACGCGTCAATGGACGGAACGGAGATGGAGGTCTCGCGCTCCCGCACACGCGCGAACAGGTACCACGCGATCGTTCCCGCCCAGGGAATAAGCAGGAGGAACCAGAGCGGCTCTCTGAATTCAAGCCCGCTCACGACCGCCCCTTTCCGCGATCGCCCGCGCGATCGCTTCGATTTCGATCAGGCTTTCAAGGAGCGCGCCCGGGGGCGCCTTGAACTCGGCGAATTTCGCGAGATCCCAGAGGTGTATGCACCGGTCGAGGCCGCCCGGCGCGCCCCCGCCTGGTATCCGTGCGTTCCACTCATCGAGCGCGCGCACGAGCCCTGCACCCGTCATTTCCATCGCCTCGATCCCGCATTCGGCTTTCACGAATCTCCTGAACGCCTCGTGCACCGCACCCGCACGCTCCTTGTCGCCCGTTCCGCCGGGGGATCGCTCACCGCGGATTACGGCCATCTCCCCAAGAAACGTTTCGAGCGGTGAAACGGAAACTATCGCGGCATCGTATACCGGCATGCCGCGTCCCCGCATCCGCCACGCGACACCCCCCGCGGAGGCCAGGAGCACAAGGCCCCCCGCGAGCGCGATCATCCTCCAGTAGTACCCCCCGAATTCGCGGGGCGGCTCGATCTCGTGAAACTGCCCGGTAGCGTTCGTCGCCTCGACCTCGACCCGGGGAAGCGCGTAGCCTACACTTACGCCGTCCGCGCCCCCGATCGGGACGCGCGGAAGCTCGAAATTACCGGTGCGGAAATACGCAAGCCTCACCGAAATGACCCGTGCCGCGCCCTTTTCTCCCGTCTCGTTAATTTCCGTCGCCGCGCTCACCGTGTAGAGCGGCACCTCGGCGCGCGCCTTTTTTTCAGTGTTTCCCGGGACGCCCTGCCTGCCGTCGCCGCGGGCGTCTTCCGCCGGCGGATACACCGCGCCCTTTTCCGGCAGCGTAATCGCGAATTTTCCCGCGTCCGGCGCGGAGATCATAATTCGATAGTCCAGGGGGGTTCCCACGGTGCATTTCACCGGCGTGACCACGGCGCGCACCGGGGCACTCGGCCTGGCCGCGCCCCGGCCCCCGTCATCCGTGCACGAATACATGGCGCATAACGCGCACAGTGCGAGCGCCGCGCGCTTCATCGGGCGGACGCCTCCCGCGGCCTGCGCGCCCTGTTGCGGCGCTCGAAGAACCGGAGCACCGGGGATTCGATCGCGGCGTCCGTGGATAACCTGATCGCCTCCATCCCGCCCAGGCGCGGCTCACCGGGCGCGCCGGGAACGGCGTCGATAAGCGCCCGCGCGCCGGTTTCCAGGTCCCTGAGCTCGAAGAGCCCGTCAAACCGGCTTTCAAAGTCCAGGGGGTCCGATACGACCACGGGTATCACATCGTGCCGCCGCCCCAGCCTGCGCAGCGCCGCGGCCGCGCCGCCGTCCCTGAAATCCGATATCACGAACACCACGCTGCGTTTTTTGAGCACCCTGTCGATGAATTGCGCGGCCGCCTCGAGCCGCGTGGCGCGCCCGGACGGAACGAAGCGCGCGGCCTCGTCGATGAGGGGCGCGAGCGCGCGCCTCCCCTTGCGGGGCGGTACGTATTTTTCAACGCGGTCCGAGTAAAGCAGGAGCGCGACGCGGTCGTTGTTCATGCCCGCGAGAAAGAGAAAGAGCGCCGCCGCCTCGAGCATGAGCGCGCGCTTCGGGCGCACGCTGCCGAATTCCAGCGAGCCCGACACGTCCAGCAGGAGCGCCACCGAAAGCTCTCGCTCCTCCGCGAACTCTTTTATGAAGAGACTCTGCATGCGCGCGGATACGTTCCAGTCGATGCTGCGCACGTCGTCCCCGTACCGGTACTCGCGCACGCCTTCGAAGGAAAGCCCGCGCCCCTTGAAGGCGCTGTGGTACTCACCCACGAAAAGGCTGTTGAGCTTTTTCCGGGCCTTAAGCCGGATGCGCCTGGCGAGGGCTTTACGGTCGGTGTCCACCTACGGCACCTCGACGGAATCGAAAATCGCCCTGATCACGTCGTCGGCGTTTTTACCCTCGGCCTCCGCGTCGTAGGTGAGAATGATGCGGTGGCGCAGGACGTCGGCGCCGGTCTCGCGGATGTCGTCGGGCACGACGTAGCCGCGCCCGCGCACGAAGGCGAGCGCGCGCGCCGCGCGCATGAGCGCGATCGAGGCGCGTGGGCTCGCCCCGAACTCTATGTGCCGCGCGCACGTCTTGTCCCTGGGGGCGCGCGTCTCCCGCACCAGGCTTACGATGTAGTCCACGATCTTGTCGTCCATGTGGATGCTCCCCGCGAGCCGCGCCCCCTCGAAGATTTCGGCGGGTTCCGCGACCGGCTCGACGCGCTCCGCGTCGATGGTCTCGATTCGAAGGAGAATGTCCCTCTCCTCTTCCTTTGCGGGGTAGCCGACCACACACTTCATGAAGAAGCGGTCTATCTGCGCCTCGGGGAGCGGGTAGGTCCCCTCCTGCTCGATAGGATTCTGCGTCGCAAGGACCATGAAGGGCGTGGGAAGCGCGTGCGTCTCGTCGCCAATGGTCACCGACCGCTCCTCCATCGCCTGCAACAGGGCCGACTGCACCTTCGCGGGGGCGCGGTTTATCTCGTCGGCGAGCAGGATGTTCGTGAACACGGGACCCCGCCGCGTGAAAAAATCGAGGTCCCTGGGGTTGTAGATGCGGGTTCCCACCAGGTCCGCGGGAAGCAGGTCGGGGGTGAACTGGATGCGGCCGAACGATGCCCTGACGCTGCGCGCGAACGCGCGCACGACCAGGGTCTTCGCGAGCCCCGGCATCCCCTCGAGCAGGATATGGCCGCCGCACATAAACGCGATGATGATCCGCTCGATGAGGTAATCCTGTCCCACGATCACGGAACCCATCGCCGCCTTGATCCGCCCGACGAAGGCGCCGCGCGCGCGCACCTCCTCGCCCAGCCTCACGATCTCCTCGTAATTCATAGTGTGCACGCCCCCTACGCTTCGAAATCCCCACCCGTTATCCGGCGTTCTAATTCTGTTTCCCGGGAGCCCGGGCGGTTACGAAAATTTTCAGGCGGGGGGGTCCGATACGGCCTTCATGCGGTCCTCGTGCTGTCCCTGCCCGGGCGCAATAAAAAACGAAGGCGCGGATTCGAATCCGCGCCTTCGTTTTTTATTGATTGAATTAATCCGCTACTTCTTCTCGACCTTCTTGAGGACCGGCAGCCTGAGAACCTGATTGGGATATATCAGGTCCCAGTTTTTGATCTGGTCGGTATTCGCCGAATAGATCACGCGCCAGAGCTTCCAGTCGCCGTAATTTTTCTGGGATATCTTCCACAGGCATTCCCTGTCGGCCTCGTTCAGGAGGACCTTGTAGGGGGTGAATTCCCCGGTCACGATGTATTCGCCGTTCGCGCCCACTACCGTCGAGCCGACGGGGTACGCGGCGACGCCCTCGACGCCCGTTTTCGTCGCGCCGCCCGCGCCCACGATCACGGCGCCGCCTGCCGCCTTTCCGCCGATAACGATCGCGGCCAGCCTCTTGGCCTCGGCGGATGAGGTCAGGGACTCCTTGTAGCGCGCGTCGGCGAACTGCTCCTTCGCCTTGCCCACGGCCTCCTTCGATGCGGCGAGCTCTTCCTTCGCGGTGAGCGCCCCCGCCGATTTCTCGGCCTTTTCCAGGCTCATCTCCGCGCTCACGATTGCTTCGCGGGACGATCCCTTGAGCGCCTCGAGGTAGGCCTCATCGGCGCTCACCTTCGCGATTCCCACGGCGTCGAATCCCTGTTTGAGCTTCGTCCCCACGAGCGCCTCCTCGGCGAGCTTCTTGCTTTCCTCGGCGGCCTTCATCTTCTCGGGCGCGAATTCGGCGGCGTTCAGCTTCGCGGCCTCGTCCAGGGTCACCTCGACCTCGCGGATGGCGTCGCGCAGGGTATCCTGCTTGCCCAGCGCCGCGTTGCGCGCGTTTTTCGCAAGCTTATCGGCCTCGAGCGCCTTTTCGTAGGCCTCGTAGAATTTCTTGTTCTCGAACCCGTCGGAAGAGCCCTTCATCGCGTCCTTCGCCTGCCCGTACTCGGCCTTTGCAAGCTCCTCGGCGTAGGCCTCCTCGGCCTCCTTCAGGCTCTTCTCGGCGATGTCCATCGCGTCCTTCGCGAGGAGCGGGATCGACTTGTCGAAGGCTTCCTTCGCCTTTTCGTAGGATTTGCCCGCCAGGTCCTTGGAGAGATCCCACTTCTCGTCCAGGATCGCGGAGTGGCAGTCCAGGAGGAGCTTTCCCGCATCCTCGAGCTCCTTGGGGGCGTACTTGTCAGCCTTCACCGACTGCGCCTGCGTCATCATCGATTTCGCGAGGGACATTTCTTTGATCGGAATGGGATCACCGCACGCGACCGCCAGGGCCAGCGCCACGCAGCACGCCATTATTAGAAGAGACTGTTTGCGCATCTTCATCAGGGTTCCTCGCTTCACAATAGAGTATACTATGGCCGTACGCGCGCGCGCCGGCCGGAATGGCGTCCCGGGGCTTGCTATTTGATGAAGGACGCGAGTGCGTCCGCTTCCGCGTCGAAAATCTCGAAAAACGACGTAAGCTTGGTGAGTTCGAACACCTTGCGCACCGACGCGTAAACGTTTATGATCTTGAGACCGCCCTGGTATTTTTTAAGATTCGAGAGGCTCGAGATGAGGGCGCCGATACCGGACGAGTCGATGTACGACACCTTTTCCAGGTTGATGATCACGTTATATTTCTGCTCCTCGATGAGCTTGTTGATGATGTCCTTGATCTCCGGGGCGTTGTAGAGGTCTATCTCACCCGATATATCCAGCACGGTTATCTCGCCTTTCGTACGCTTCGTAATATCCATTACACTCCACCCCTCGCAGGTTATGGGTCGCCCGGAACAAAAAAGGCACTGCGGGCAAATGCTACATTTAACCTGCACGCATGTCAATATTAATAATTATCGCCCCGTCAAATTTCCCCCCGGCCGGGGAGGCTCATCGCGCGCACGCCGCGACCCTACGCCTCCCGGGGTTCTCCGCCGAACACCGCGCCCCATCGCGCCGCGACCCCGGCGAATCGGCCCCCCACTATCCCCTCCCTGACGTCCCGCATGAAGGAGCGCATGAAATGGAGGTTGTGGTACGTGTTGTATATGAGTGCCGACACCTCGCCGGCCCTGTAGATGTGGCGCAGGTACGCCCTGGAAAAATTGCTGCATACGTAGCACCCGCATTCCGGGTCCAGCGGGCCAAAGTCCCGCTCGTGGGCGGCCGCCTTGATGTGGACGCGCCCGCGCGAGGTATAGAGGGTGCCGTTCCGCGCGATCCTGGTGGGCATTACGCAGTCGAACATGTCCACCCCGCAGGAGACGGCGTGCAGGATCTCCATGGGGCTTCCCACGCCCATCATGTAGCGCGGCCGGTCATCGGGCAGGCGCGCGCAGGTGATCCCGGTGATCTCGCGGTAGAGTTCCTTGGGCTCTCCCACGGAGAGCCCCCCGATGGCGTAGCCGGGGAAATCCATATCGCCCAGGCGCGCCGCGCACTCGCGGCGAAGCTCGGGGTACACGCTCCCCTGCACGATCCCGAAAAGCGTCTGACGGTCCGTATCAAAGCTTTCCCCCCAGTGCGCGCGCGACAGGCCGGCCCACCGGACCGTGCGCTCGACGGCCCCGCGGGCCTCCTCCGGGGACGCCGGGTAGCTTGAACAGTGATCGAGCACCATCATGATATCGCTCCCGATGGAGCGCTGGACCTCGAGCACCGATTCCGGCGTGAAGAGGTGTTTCGACCCGTCGAGGTGGGAGCGGAATTCCACGCCATGATCCATGATCTTGCAGAAATCCGCGAGCGAGAAAACCTGGAAGCCGCCCGAGTCGGTGAGGATGGGCCGCTCGAAATTCATGAAGCGGTGCAGCCCACCCGCCGCGTCCAGCACGGCGGTCCCCGGTTTCAGGTAGAGATGGTAGGTGTTCGCAAGAATGATCTCGAAACCGAGCTCCAGAACGTCGCGGGCGGCAAGCGCACGTATCGCCCCGCGGGTGGCGACCGGCATGAAAACCGGCGTATGGATTTCGCCCCGCGCGGTCGTTATCAGCCCCGCCCTCGCCCCGGAACCGGGGTCCCTGTGTTCGATATCGAATCTCATGGCGTATATTCCGGCCCACGGCCCCGCCGCGTCAATTATTATACCCCGCCCCGGCCGCCCGGCGCGGACAAAAAAAGGTTTGTAGATTTGCGTGTACGGGGGCACCATTCAAGGCACGGCACCCCCATGGACCGCGACACCACGCATGCGGGCATCCTGGATGCCCTCCCCTTCCCCCTGTTCGCCTGCGACGACCGGATGCGCATACTCTACATGAATCCCGCGTGCGAGCAGCTCGCGGGGACCACGCTGGATGACGCGCGCGGAAGGCGATGGGACGAGGTTATCGGGGAAGCGGGAACCAGCTTCACGTCGCTGCCGGGCGCAAAGGGCATCGTGGGCATAGTAGAGCGATATCCGCGCCGCGCCACGGGCGCGCCCGAGGAGCCCGGCGTTCCTTCAACCGGGGAGGCGCACGCGGAGAGCGAAAAAAGGTTCCGCGAGCTCGCCGACTTTCTTCCCGAGGTGGTCTTCGAGGCCGACGTCCTGGGGCGCATCACCTATGCGAACAGGCGCGCCTTCCAGCTCTTCGGGTACACGGAATCCCGGCTTGCCGCGGGCATCTCGATCTTCGACCTCATCATGCCCGGCGAGCTGGAGCGCGTTGCCCAGAACTGGAAGAAGCGCACCGAGGGGGGAACCGTGGGCCCGGTCGAGTACCGCCTGCGCCGCGCGGACGGAAGCGACTTTCCCGGCCTCATCAACGTGGCCCCCGTGGTGGCGGGGGACGCCATCACCGGCATGCGCGGCGTCGTCATCGATATTTCGAAGCAGAAGGAGGCCGAGGACGCGCTCCGCCAGAGCGAGGCGCGCTTCAGGGCCCTCACCGAGAGCACGCCCGCCATCATCTACATCTACCAGGACGGGAAGATGCAGTATGTGAACCCCGCGGCGGAAAAGGTGTTCGGCTATTCCGCGCAGGAACTGCAGGGCAGGGATATCCTGGGGCGCGCGATTCACCGGGACTCGCTCGGCCTGGTTATCGCGCGCATGACGGCGCGCGACAGGGGCGAGCCCGTAAACTCAAGATACGAGGTGAAGATCGTCACGAAAAGCGGCGAAGAGCGCGTGCTCGACCTTTCATCGAATCCCATAGAATACAACGGCAGGCCCGCGGTCATCGGCTCCGCCTTCGACGTCACCGAGGCGCGGAAAATGGAAGAGGAGATACTGAATACGCGCAAGCTCGAATCGCTGGGCGTGCTCGCCGGCGGGATCGCACACGACTTCAACAATCTCCTGACCGTGATCATCGGGAATGTAAGCCTCGCGAAGATCAATCTTCCGGGCGAGCACCCGGCGTCCCGCTGCCTGGTGGAGGCGGAGGAGGCCTCGATGCGCGCACGCGATCTCACCAACCAGCTTCTCACCTTCTCGCGCGGCGGCTCCCCGGTGAAGAAAACCGCGTCCGTCGAAAAGTTGCTCCGCGACACGATCCGCTTCACGCTGAGCGGATCGAGCCTCCTCCCGGTGTTTTCGATCGCGGATAATCTCTGGGACGCGGATATCGACGAGGGCCAGATCAGCCAGGTGATCAATAATATCGCCATGAACGCCTCCCAGGCGAGCCCGGAGGGAGGCAGCCTCGATGTCACCGCGGAAAACCTGGAGCTTGACGCGTCCCACGACCTGCCCCTCCAGCCCGGCCGCTATATCAGGATATCGTTCACCGATCACGGAACGGGGATACCGGCGGACATCCTCCCCAAGGTGTTCGACCCGTATTTCACGACGAAACGGCAGGGGAGCGGGCTGGGCCTGACGACCTCCTACTCGATCGTGAGGAAACACAACGGGCATATCGCCCTACGGTCCCGGCCCGGGGAAGGCTCCACGTTCTCGATCTACCTTCCGGCCTCAACGGGGAACGCGGGAAGCGCGCCCGAAAAGCCCGCGCCTTCCCCGCGGCGCCGCGGTAAGATACTCATCCTGGACGACGACGCCGCGGTGCTCAATGTCGCGAAGAACGTGCTGGCCCACCTGGGGTACGATTCCGTGTGCGTGCGCAGCGGCGCCCAGGCGGTGCACGCGTACACGACGGCCAGGCACGACCAGGCGCCCTTCGACGCCGTGATCCTGGACCTCACCATACCCGGCGGGATGGGCGCCGTGGAAACCGTGAACGCGCTCGCGAAAATCGACCCGAACGTGGCCGCGCTCGTATCCAGCGGCTACGTAAACGACCCCGTCATGGCGGAGCACGAACGGCACGGGTTTCGTGGAACCATCACGAAGCCCTACGACATAGGCGAGATCGCCAGGACGCTCGGGGACCTCATCGGGGAGCGTTAGGCGTCATTTGAGTTCACACGCGCACCGCACGGGTCCCGTCTTGACTTTCCCCGCGGAAGCGGTTACACTGCGCCTCATTAAATTAAAAGGAGATACACATGAACTGGATTAAATCAAAAATCGTATCGCTGGGATTCTTCATGCTTGGCCTGGGGGGCGTCGCGATCGTGCTCAATTTCCTGGACCGCGTTCCCCGGATCCTCGTATGGATCGACCAGTGGGGCATGAACACCGGCTGGGGTATCCGCATAGGCATCACGGTCGCGGGACTCGTTCTCGTGGTCCTTGGAAAGCTGGGGGGCGGCAAGTCCGCCTGAAGGCGCAGCGCGTATCGGAAACCGGGACTGGCGGCGTGAGGCCCGGTTCCCGTGCGGGACTTTTGTTCCGGCTTCCGCCGGGACGCGAATTTATTAATTAAGAGAGAGATCGGAATGAGAAAATTTATTATCGGCGCGCACGCGCTCATACTTATCGCCGCGTTCGCCATCGGCTGCTCAAAGGGAAAAACGCTCAACCTGGCCACGACCATAGGCCCCGTCGATTCGGGAATGATCCCGAAGCTCGCCGAAGAGTATAAAAAGGAAACGGGCGTGGAGATCAAGTTCACGAAGGCCGGCACCGGCGAGGCGCTCAAGCTCGCCCGGGAAGGGGGCTTCGACCTCGTGATCGTGCACGCGAAGGAGCTCGAGGAGCAGTTCGTGAAGGACGGATTCGGCACCGCGCGCATCGACCTCATGTACAACGACTTCGTCGTCGTAGGCCCCGCGGACGACCCGGCCGGAATCCGCGGCATGAAAAAGGCAGCCGACGCCTTCAAGGCGATCGCCGCGAAAAACGCGAAGTTCATCAGCCGCGGCGACAACTCCGGCACACACGTCGCCGAGAAGAAAATCTGGAAGAAGGCGAACATGGAGCCCACCGGCGCGTGGTACCGCGTGTGGGAGAAGGGCAACACCGGCAACGCGCCCACGCTGGAGTTCACGAACGCGGAGAAGGCCTACACGATCATGGACCGCGCCACCTACACGACGCTCAAGGGAAAGATCGCGCTCGCCGTCCTGGTCGAGAACGACGAGGACCTGATCAACTACATCTCCGTGATCCCCGTGAGCGCGCAGAAATTCCCGAAGATAAACGCGGCGGGCGCGCAGGACTTCATCGCCTGGCTCACCGCGAAGGACAAGGGGCAAAAAATTATCAGCGAATTCGGGAAGGAGAAATTCGGCGCGAGCCTGTACGTTCCCAACTCGAAGGAATGGAAGGCCGCGGCGGGGAAATAGGTCCGATACACTGACGGGGTTCAGCGGACGCCCGAATCAACGACACGCCCCCCGGGGATTCCACGGGGGGCGCGCCTTACAGCTTCCCCTCCATCCGCGCCATGATCGCCGCGCACGCGCGGTCGATATCGGCCTCGCCGTTTGCGTTTTCGGAGGTGAAAAAGACCACCTGGGAACTTGCGTTGTCGATGAGCTTCACGGATATCCGGAAAATGGAGCCGAGCTTCACGACGGTGCCGGTAAGCGCGCGCCGCGGCTTCGCGAAGGCGGTTGGGTTTGCCATGAAAGCGGCGTGATCGGGGCCTTTCAGGCGTAAGGTAAGTTGAGCGATCCCAAGGCTCACGCGGGCAGCCTCCCGGGAGACGGAAGCATCGGACTCAAAGGGCATGATACCGAGATCGAACGGAGGATGTATGAATTCCAAAGATTTTTTTTCCCGATCTCGGGAATCGGTGCCTTCGTGCGGATTCGCGGATTCCTCCACTATCGGAGCAAGAACGACTTTATGGATCGTGTAGACCGCCGTCCCGGAAATGACAATGGTGGCTCCTATCGCAGCCGCGCTTACCGCCAATGCGCTCTTTGCAAGGGTGATACCGATTCCCAGCTTTTTAAGCAGGAATTGGAATCCGACGGCGAGCGAGACAAGCAACGTCAGCCTGCCTTTGTTTTTAAGAATAGCGCTTAGCACTTCTTTCTGCGAATCCCTCATGGCGGCGCGTGCCGAAACAGGCATATCATGCGTCAAACCATATGCCGCAAGCACATCATGCAATGCGTCAATACGTTTCATAACAACTCCTCCAGGGAATGTATTCCTCTATCCTCGAGGTACCGCGTAAGCCGGTTTGCCACCAGCCTATACCGGTATCGGGCCTGGCGCTCCCTCATGCCCAGCTGCCTGCCGGCCTCTTTGTATGTATAGTTGTTAATAGCTACCAATTCAAAAAGGGCGCCATCCCTCACATCGCAGGACTTCCTTAATTCTTCCAATGCCTGTTGGATCAGGATACGGGAGTCCTGAAAATTCCCTTTCGCCGATGCTGCCGCATCCTCGATGGATTCATCCACGATGCCATGATCGCGCTCCCGATTTCGAAAATGTTCCAACACCACCATCCGGACCGCACCCTGGAGCCATGTACGAGGAGTAATTATGTCTTCGATTTTTTCGTAATACCGGATGAATACCTCCTGGCAAATATCCTTGCTTTCCTCGATATTGCACGTTCGTGAATATGCGGCACTGAATACTAGTGTGTAGTAGTTATTATAATCTTCCGTGAAGCGTCTTGTTTTTCTGTCAATTCCCAGGACTTTCATGCGGATTCCGATCCTTCATTACCGTACTTGTTTATCATCCCCAATGCCGTCACTCCCACGAGGATCTGTCCCATTCCGATGAATCCCAGGTGCCCTCTTCGAGATTTTTATCAAAAATGACCTCTTCCATCATGTCCGAACATGAAAATAATAAAGAATTCAGTAACGCGGCTAATAAAAGTAGTTTTCTTAATTCCATTATTGTCTCCCATTCCAGTCTCATGCAGCAAACAGAAGCACCGCCAGTTCATTTTGCTGATATTCGTTAAAGCATTATCTCTCAAAGCAGAGCCTTAATGCCGACAGCCCCGCCTGCAAATTGTCCTATGCGACCTTTTTCAAAGAATGCGGTATAGGCAGGCTGAAAGCAAAACTGCCAGCGGTGAAAAATAAGGATATCCACCGCCAGCCGCATGGTCACTGCCGGGTTGAAAAAATACCCTGTCCTGTACTGATAGTCATCCTCCGCCTTGTAGGCGATTTTATCGTAACGCACCCGGCTCATCATAATCCCGGTAGATATAAGCGGCATGACTTTCACCGTCGCTGCAGGTTTTACCGGGCGACCGATTCCTATCCCTAATTGTGTAATAGTGAAACTTTCGATGGAATCTCTCCTTGATGCGAATTCATAAACGCCCGCGGTGACTATACCCGTATAGCCCGTCGTGAAGATTTTATTGAAGTATCCCTGAACCTCCAGTCCCTCCCCCAGACCGGCTCCTTGGCTAAAATCTCCGAATGGGCGAAACACGGCGCCAAGGACTGCGAATTCCAGGTTTCCCTTGATTACTGCATACCCGGAATAGAAATGTTCGATCTTCAGGGCAAGCTCGTCGGCAGCTTTTTCAAGGGACTCTTCGGATTCTGCAGCCCCGGAAACGGAAAGCTCGACCCTGCCGGATGTCACATCGATAACGCGGACCTCGATTCGGAAATCTCCGAGCCTGCTTAGCGAACCCGAAACGATCTTATCGACGCGGAGCATCCTCCCATATTCCGAAGCGCATTCGCTGTCTTCACACACGGATTCCAGGAATCCGCGTTCCTCCGCAATATAATCCATCCGTCCCCGGTCCAGAAGGATGAACAGGCCGGAATGAAATATCTTTCCTGCGATCATTTCCGATACTGCTCGTGCAAGCGGAGGCGCGCAATTATTTGACTGGAAATTCATAACGGCGATATTGAGTTTCCGGGGATCATCCGCGGCAGATAGATCGGATGCATTGTTTATAGCGAGCAGTATATACACCACGGAAAACTTCACTATGACAGACGAATGGCGTTTAAACATCTTGCAGACTCAATATTTTATAATATAATTGATTGCCGCATTTTTAGGCCGAGTTTCTCTTCCTCCCGTCGAACTTGTTATTGTTGTAGAAATTAGCCCCCCATATTTTCCACCACATGATGTATCACCACAGAATCTAACTGCTGTCGGGAAAACTTGCTCATGAGTATGAGCCTCTAATTCATCCATCTCAAAGCTCCCCACCCCCTCATCATTTCTCTGCATATCATTCGCCCATGTCCTTCCGGCGAAATCTTCATCACTATAGTTATCGGTGCGAGTGCCGGCCCCATGTATTACTGTATTTGAACCCCTTAAAAACACACCTCGTAAATCGGGAAGATTGTAGGTCAGAGATCCATCCCCTACTCCCCATATCACACCTATAGCCAAAAAAAGATCTGCAAATTCTGTCCCTCCTTCCTTAAATCGGGACACTTCACGTCCATCGCAAATGAACCAGCCTGCCGGCACCCTTTCACTTGTTCCCGCAAACGCCACTATCGCGCCCACGGGAGCCCCTTCCGCGCGCGCAATGCCCTGTTCAAGCTCCACAAGCCTGTTCTGGAGCGCGGTGAAGTTCGCATTGACCTGGTCTGCGGATATCTTCTCCCCCGGGCGAAATGAATAGGGGATAGTTCCCGCAGAATATACCGTCAACGATACGCCCAACACAATCGCACATACAACAACAAGGGCAAGTTTTTGCTCCGCAAATATTTTTATTCCTTCCCGTACACGGCTATTCATTTGATTACGAGTCTCCATAGCTCGTTTCCCCCGCTTATAAATAATATTACCGGCACTTAATAAATTATGCCCACCAATTTCTTGATTTGGGCAACCTGGCAGCCGCCCAATCACACTGGAATGGAATCAACGTATCGCTGAAATTGTTCACACCTTAGTGACAGATAGGGGCTAAAAATGACAAAATATTTTTAAATCGGGCAGGAAAAATTTCTGTTTTTTTTCAAAAATTCGTAAACATCGTAGCGTCTAACGCGAATGAACTGCGTTCAGTGAACCACACACCGCCTGAAGGCGGTGGCTTCGTGTTCGGCTAAAGCCGACTAAAGATCATCATCAGTTTTAAAGTCGGTATCTGTGGGCTCCTTGCCTTGATCCTCAATATATTTCA
>SCSX01000093.1 GCA_004297825.1 Spirochaetota bacterium | reverse complement strand
TTTACGGAGGTTGTTATGACACGTTTTCTCATTTCCCTTATTCTCACCCTCGGATCAATTTTTCTGGCCCTTTTTACCGAAGGCATCAACCCGATCATGTTTCTCGGCATATCGGCGTTTATCGTTGTTGCCGGAATCCCGATCATATCTTCGTTTGGCGTCTGGAAAGCCAGCGAGGTCCTTGCCGCCTGGAAAGATCCCTTCTCGAAGAAAAAATCCGATAGCCTCGCCGTTTCGCTCAAGGTGCTCGAGTTCCAGGAAAGATTGCTCTATATTTCTGGAATCACAGGCACGATTCTGGGGACCGTCGCCGTCCTCTATACCGTGCAGTCGCTGCACACCATGGAAAATATCTGCCGCAGCTTCGCTTCCTGCCTGATTTCTTTATTATACGGCCTTCTCCTGGCAACCATTATGCGCATACTGCGCGCGCGAATCGAATATGCGATGACCCGGTGACGCCCCGGGGGGCAATGTACTGTGCGGCGCGGATTCTATCCGGATTTTCAGGGGCGCCCGCACGCCGGTATATCGGCCCCCCAAATTATTAAAAACCGACGGGAACGGACGGTTCGAGTAAACATACATGAAGTTCGAACAGGTGCGTTTCGCCGGGCAGTCATTCTGCCGACAGACGGATATATTTAGATTTACAGAAATCTTCTCTCGGTGTATGCAGGGCTTGTCTCGTGTATATGCCGCACCCCAGGAGAGCATCATGACGAAGTCCGCGCGCGCCCCCGAGGAGGTCGCCCGGGTCAGGGACGGAATTCTCAACAAGGCGCTCTCGATAATCGTGCAGGAGGGATTCCCCGGCCTCACGATGCGGCGCCTCGCCGAGGCGACGGAAATGACCGCGACCAACCTCTACAATTATTTTTCGAACAAGGACGAGATATACCTCCACCTGGTGATCATGGGCTTCGAGAAGCTCCATGCCGAGCTCCAGGCCGCCTACCGGAGCAGCGACGATCCCGTCGCCCACGGACGCGCGATGATCGACGCCTATTTCCGTTTCGGGCTGGAAAACCCGCAGTATTACGACATCATGTTCAGCTTCCCCACACCCAAATTTGACGACTACAAGGGCACCGCGCTCGAACACACCGCGGCCCTGGAAATGGAGGCCGCCGTAAGGGTCGTGGATCTCGTCATGCAGGCGATTCGCGAGGGCATCCCGTCCGCGATGACGTCGCGCCGCACGCTACAGAACCGCCTGGTCGAGCTGTGGAGCCTGCTGCACGGCATGATCACGCTCCGGCGCAGCCGCATCCTCGAGTACGTCGACCCCGACCTCGACAAGCGCTACCGCGCCGTCGTCGACGAGCTCATCGCGCGCATGCTCGAACGCCCCGGGGGGCGCCAGGAGTGAGGCGCGGCCCGCGAGCAGCGCGGGAAATTAAATTGCGCTGCCCCGGCGCCCGCATTATACTTACTTTTAACCCAATGAACCGAAAAATGACATCCGGAATACCCTCGCGGCCGTCAAGGCCCGTGGTGAGGGCATTTTATCCCGCACTGATCGCGGGGCTCACAATCATATTCTCTTCAATTCAGATCACGCACCCCCCCGCCGCGCACGCGCAGGAGCGTACACCCCTCGTTGTCGGGATCGACAGGGATTATCCCCCGTATGCCTGGATCGACCGCGACGGAAAGCCGCGCGGGCACGGCGTCGAGTTCATGCGCCTGGTCGCCCAAAAGGCCGGCCTGGAAATTTATTTTCGGGGCGACACCTGGGAGCGCACCGTCGCCGCGCTGGAGCGCGGCGAGGTGGAAGCCATAATCGGCATGCTCTACACGGAATCGCGCAGCAGGGTCTTCGACTTCAGCCAGCCGTACGCCATGGACACGGCGGTCATCTTCGTGCGCAGGGATTCCGCGATACGGGATTTCCGGGGCCTTGACGGGCGCGACATGGCCATGCTCCGCGGCGACGCCCTCGTGGAATCGTTTATAAATAATCACGGGCTCGATGTGCGCCTCACCTACTACGATACGCACCCGGGTGCGCTCAGGGCGCTCGGCGCGGGACTGCACGATGTCACCATCGCGCCCTACCAGGTGGGGATGGAGGCAATCCGCCGCTACGGGCTCTCGAACCTCACGGACAGGGGACCGGCGGTCAATACGCTTCCCTACCGGGTAGCGGTGAAAAAGGGGAACACGCGAATCGGCGCGCGCATCAATGACGCCGTCGATGCGATAAACCTTTCACCGGCAAGCAGCGAACTCAGGGACACGTGGCAGCGCTACCGGCGCGAGGAGTTCACCTGGCACACGATTTTACGCTACCTCGCGATCGTCATGGCGCCCCTGCTCGTGATCTTCCTCGTATCCTGGGTTTACTTTCTGCAGAGGACCGTGCGCCGCCAGACCGCCGAGATAACGAGATTCCACGACACGCTGCTGCGCCAGGCAACCATCGACTCACTCACGGGAATTTCCAACCGCCTGCACTGGCACGAGCGTGCCGCGAAGGAATTCGCGAAATCGACGCGCCGCGAAACGCCGCTGTGCGCGCTCATGATCGACATCGACGACTTCAAGGCGATCAACGACACCCGCGGCCATGACGAGGGCGACCGCGTCCTGGAATGGACGGCCGCGAAAATCGTCGAGTCGCTCAGGAACTACGACCTGCCCGGCCGCTACGGCGGGGAGGAATTCGTGGTCCTGCTCCCGGACACCGGCGCATCGCAGGCGGTCGCGATCGCCCAGCGCATCCGCGCCTCCATCGAATCGGGGGCCCGGGCGCAGGAAGGGAAACCGGTCACGATCACCGTGAGCGTGGGCGTGGCGGAGCTGGTACCCGCCGACGCGACGCTCGACATGCTCGTCAGGCGCGCCGATTCCGCGATGTACGAGGCGAAGCGTCAGGGCAAAAACAGGGTTGCGCTGCGCGCCGATACCGCACCTCCCGCATGACGCCCATTTTTTTCTTTACATAATGGAGAATCATTCAAATAATCGGTTTCCGGTTCAATCGACGCGCGGACCGCGGGCTTCACCACTGTCCCGTTCGCATTTCACCGCGCGGCCAAATCTGACCATGCAAGGAGCCTTCAATGACATACAGGATCGCACTCTACCCCGGTGACGGCGTGGGGCCCGAGGTTATCGCCCAGGCGAAGAAGGCGCTCGACGCGCTGGGCCTCCCGATCGAATACCGCATGCTCGACTGGAACACCTCGCTGTACGCGAAAACCGGAAGCTGCGCGCCCCGGGATTACCTTGAGCAGCTTCGTCCCTTCGACGCGATCCTCCTGGGCGCGCTGGGCAACGCGAAGAACGCCCCGGATCACGTGGCCGTGGAGCCGCTCCTGGGCATGCGCAAGGGCTTCGACCAGTACGTGAACATCCGTCCCGCGCTCCTCTACGAGGGCGTGGACTGTCCCCTTAAAAACGTGAAGCCCTTCGAGATCGACATGGTCGTTATCCGCGAAAACACCGAGGGCGAGTACACCACGCTGGGCGGCAGGCACTACGTGGGCACTCCCCACGAGGCGGCCATGCAGGTAAGCTATTTCACGCGCATGGGGACCGAGCGCATTCTCAGGTACGCCTTCGAGACCGCGCGCGCGCGGAAGCGGAAGCACGTCACGAGCATCACCAAGTCCAACGTGCTCAAGTACGGCATGGTGTTCTGGGACGGACTCGTGGAGGAGATCGCCCTCGACTATCCCGACGTGAGCTTCAGCCACATGCTGGTGGACGCCGCCGCCATGAATCTCGTCCGCTCGCCGCAAATGTTCGACGTCGTGGTCGCCTCGAACCTGTTTGGCGACATCCTTACGGACATCGCGGCTATCGTGATCGGCGGCATGGGGTTCGCGGGGAGCGCGAACCTGAATCCCGCGCGCGTGTTTCCCTCCATGTTCGAGCCGGTCCACGGTTCCGCGCCGGACATCGCGGGAAGCGGGAGGGCGAATCCCATCGCGGCGGTGCTCTCCGCGGCGATGATGTTGGAGTTCCTCGGGGAATCCGCGGCGGCCTCGCACATCACGAAGGCCGTCCAGTCGCACCTGGCGGAGGGAAAAGTAAAAACCCCCGACCGCGGCGGAAATAACACTACGAGTGAGGTGGGCGATGACATCCTCGGAAAACTTGAAAGGGGCTGAGTCCGAGTACGCCGGCTGCATGGCGCCGGGAACCGTTGTAAAAGAATATTACGTCAATACCTCGGACGGGGTGAAGCTCCGGGTCATCGATTTCGTTCCCAAAAAGGACTCTCCCGGAAAGCCGGTGGTACTCTTCGTGGCGGGCTGGATTTCCCACATAGCAGGCTGGAAGGACGTGCTCAGGGAGATCACGCCGCATTTCCGGACCGTGTACATGGAAACGCGCGAGAAGCGATCCTCCGTCATCCCCAGCCTCAAGGTCAGCTTCGCGATGGAGCGCCTTGCGCTCGACATCAACGAGGTGATCGCAGAAACCATCCCGGAGCGGCGCGGCTTCGTGATGTCGGGAAGCTCGTTCGGGGCTACGGCGATCTTCGAGTACCTCGTGCTCGGCGCGCGTGAGCCGCTGTGCTCCGTGCTCATCGCGCCTATCGCTCACTTCAACTTTCCGCGCTTTCTCGGGGTGGTCGTCCCGGCCCTGCCCCCCCGGCTCTACTTCATCGCCAAGCCCATCGTCAAGTGGTACCTCAGGAACTTCAGGCTGAACGTCAAGGCCGAGGCGGAACAGGCACGCAAGTACGACGCGACCCTGGACGCGGCCGACCCCTACAAGCTCAAGAAGAGCGCCCTTTCCGTGCGGAATTACGACGTGTGGGACAAGCTTCCCCTGATAAAAAGCCCCGTGCTCATAATCGGCGCCATGCACGACACGCTCCACGAAACGGAGCAGGACGAAAGAATCATGCGGCTTCTTAAGCGCAGGGAATACCGCGAGCTCGCGAGCAACAAGGAGACCCACAGCGCGAAGGCGGGCGCGCTCATCGCCACATTCATCGAGAAGAAGGAATACAAGGGCCTCTAGGGGCGGTTTTAAGTGCTTGATCTTTTACCCCGTGACACGTACCTTATCCGGTAGACGCTACGACTGACCGGGGGAAACGAACGATGACGCTCTGCAGGGTTGAGGTGGCGAGCATTTACCTCGATGAAAGCACGGGATCGCCCATCGTGGTGTTGAAAGACACCGCCTCCGACAATGTCCTCCCTATCCTGATCGCCCCCCTTGAAGCGAGCCTCATCGCGATCGAGCTCGAGGGCAAGCGCCCCGCGCGTCCCCTCACCCATGACCTCATCGCCAGCATACTGGCGGCGCTCCAGTGGTCCGTGGAATCCGTGGTCGTCGAGGATCTCAGGAACAACATCTTTTACGCAAAAATAACGCTTGTGTCCGGTGAGACGCGGCTCGAAATAGACAGCCGCCCCAGCGACGCGATCGCCCTTTCGCTGCGGACCAGGTCGCCCATTTTCGTACGCAAGAAGGTGTTCGCCCTCGCTATGGGGATCGAGCAGGCCGTGAAGAAAATGGACGAAGAGACGTTGCGCGAAATGCTCGAAGATATGGAGATTGACGATGCGGGCGGGAAGATGATGTAGACCGCACCCTGCAATTTCCATTGCCGCCCGCCCCGCTCGAATACAACGCCGGAGGACCCAATGCCCGCAGAAGCCGACATCCGGAACGACGCAACCACGACGAACGAGCTCATCCGCGAGCTCACCGAAATCGACACCAGGCTTGACTCGTACATCGACACCACCATGTGGATCAGCGATCCCCACGGCGCGGGGGACCGGTTCGTCTCCATCCTCAAGGGCCGGTTCGGGCTGGTATGGCGTATCTGCGCCGAGGCCCTCCCCAAGACCTTTTCCAGCGAAAAAATCGAATACCTGGGACGAATAATCCGCAAAGAGAAATTTTTTTCCATAGAAACCTATTTAATGGAAAGGCAGGACGTCATCTCGGCCCTCGTGAGGATCATCCAGTACCGCGTGCAGAGCATCCGCGACTTCGACATCGTGCGGGGAACGCTCAACCGCCATCTCCGGCAGACGCTGGAAAACCTGATACTGGGCTTTCCCGTCCCTAACATCATCTACGAAAACGACATCATCGCCGATAAAATCATCAGCTCACTGTGCAAGATCGTGAAACAGGTGATACTGGGAAACCTCATCGTGCTGGGCGACATCTTCGACCGGGGAGACGAACCCGACAAGATTGTGCGCATCCTGAACAGTTCCGAGATACGCCCCTTCGTGCGCTTCGTATGGGGCAACCATGACATCCTCTGGATGGGCGCCGCGGCGGGAAACCGCTCCATGATCGCGGAGGCGCTGCGCATCAGCGTGCGCTACGACAACCTGGAATTCCTGAAGCGCCTGGGAATCGACATAACGCGCCTCGTCGAGTTCGCCCGGAAGCTCTACCCCGGGCCCATCACGGGACTCTTCAAGGCGAAGACGGAAATTTCCCGACGCCTGGAAAAGACGCTCGCGGTGATCCAGTTCAAGCTCGAGGAGGAGACCATACGCGCTCATCCCGAGTTCGGGATGAGCTCCCGGCTCGTGCTGGAGAAGCTCGCCGCGATGCTCGAATCCGGCGACACCGCCGGTCTCACCGACACGCATTTCCCCACCCTGCGGCTCGACGATCCCACCGCGCTCACCGCGGAGGAAGCCGAGGTCATCGACGACCTTGCGCGCCAGTTCACGGGAAGCGAGCGCCTCAAGTACCTCATGCGGTTCTTCTTCGAGCAGGGGACCATGTACCACATCAATAACTACATACTGAACGTCCACGCGCTCATCCCGAGCACGGCCGACGGGGGCTTCGAGGAATTCATGGGATACCGGGGCAAGGCCCTCTGCGATTTCGTGCAATCCGTGGTCAAGAATATCGGCAAAAACTACTTTGAAGGACGTGCGCAGGACGGGGACGAGCTTGCGATCATGTTCTACCTCTGGTGCGGGCCCAAGTCGCCCTTCTTCGGCAAGAACGCGATGAAGACCTTTGAAAGATACTTTTACGCCGACAAGGCGTCCCATAAGGAAAAGCTCCTGTACTGGGGCGAAAATTTAAAGAAGCCCGCATTCATCGATATGCTTCTGAATGAATTCGGCGTGCGCAGGATCGTGTACGGGCACCAGCCGGTCGACATCTCCAAGGGCGAGAAGATCGCGTCCCCGGACGGTCGGGCGATCAACATCGACGGCGGCTTCTCGCACGCGTACCTGAACCGCGGGCACGCGCTCATCCACACGCCGTATTCGCTTTACGCGATCATCCTTCCCACCCCGGACGAAATCCGCGAGGCGCGTCAACGGCGTGAGCCCGCAAAGCTCATGATCGAGACGATCGACACGTTTGAGAATCCCCTGCGCGTAAAGGATACCTACAGCGGAAGGCTGCTCATGGAGCGCCGCAACGAGCTCCACGCCATGCTGGAGCGCCGCCGCGGCGCGGCGCGACCTGAAGATTGAGGGCCGCACCCTATAAAAAATAAATTTGACTTTCTTGCGATTTCTTATTACTTATTTGGAATACTCGGGCGCGTTGCGCGACCCGGACGAAAGTTCCATATTAAATTTCTGGAGGCCTTACTTTATGAAGATCATTCGGTATCTGGCGCTTGCACTGGCCTTGGCGGCGTTCGTGCCGGCGACAAGCTATGCGATCGTTGACGCGGGTATCTACGGCGGTTACTCGTTTTCCGGCGAGATCGATGCGGGTTCGCTTGCGTCAGGAAAGACCACGACCGGTTGGGAATATGCATTCATTGGCCACGTGAATTTCGATTTCCTCGCGATATTCAACCTGGGAATCGGCGCTTTCTACCAGAATGCACCGCTCAAGTTTGACGTCGGCGGCGAAACCATTAAAGTCGACAACGTCACCATAGGACCGGATATTTACCTGGAGCTTGACCTTCCGGTGATTCCGATTCACCCCTATGTCAGGGGCGGTATCGCGGCGTATAATAAGACCACGATCGATTTACCCTCTAGTATCGGAAACGATGTCACCGCAAAAAAATATTTCAGCGCATACTATTTCGGCCTGGGGGCTGCGCTCACAATCTTCCCCTTCGTACAGATATTCGGCGAGTACATGTATAACTATGCAAACCAGGAAAAGGATGTCACCCTGAGCGGCAACGCCGTTCACCTGGGCGCACGTCTCAATATTTAAATTCGATTCGTAAAACAGGAACCGATCCAAAACGCACGTAGAGACGTCCCGGCGGGACGTCTCTACGTGCGTTTTGGGCGCGCGATCTGCGTTTTGGGCGCGTTGTCTGCGTTTTGGGCGCGTTGTCTGCGTTTTGGGCGTTTTGTTTTTAACGCGCGCGGTTGCCGGTCCGCGATATCAGGCACAGGGGGTCCGATACAGCCGTGTGGCGATATCGAACCCCTGCCCTCTACACCATCGCATCCAGGTAGGCCTTAACCTGTTCGTAGAGCTCCAGCGCCTTGTCCTTGTCCACCGCCGATATCTCGACGCTTTTCCCAACCGGTGAATCAGTGAGGACGCCGATCTCCTTGCACTTGTCGAGCGCCACCTGGTAATTGGGCTGCGAGAGGGATTCCGACAGGCTTATGGTCCCCACATGGTACATGCGCACGCCGTTTCTCCTGACGTCGGTCATGAGCTCCTTGCGGGTGAGCTTGCGGACCTTCTGGTTGAGAACCGTGTGGAGCACGACGACGTAGGACTCGAACGAGTCCTGCGCCAGCCGCGCGTAGTACCGCAGGTCCTCGATCTTTTCCTCGTTTACGATGAGCGTGCCGCCCTCTTCCTTCACGAATGAATTGCGGACCAGGAAATCGAGCACGTAGGCGGGAAGCACGCCTTCACCGGGGAGGTCCCTCTCCGCGAAGATGAACTCGCGGGAATAGAATTCATGCAGTGCCGCGTACAGGGCGCGTACTGTCCCGTGCGAGGGATCGCCTTTTTTCCGCGCCGACAGGAGCGCCACCGACGAGAGGACGAGCGCCATGAGGTAATGTATGATGCTGTTGCGATAGAAGACGATGCGCCCCCGGTTGTCCTCGCGCAGCACGAAGAACTCCTCGAGCACCTCCTTCTTCTTGCCGCCGCCCATCTTCATCTCCTCGATGATCTTGTCGTGCATGTAGGAGCTCATCACGTAATCGAGGATCTCGTCCAGGTTGTGCTCGTCCATCAGGGAGTCCGACATCTTGACCCCGGCATGCACGAGGAACGACCGGATGCTCAGTATCTGGCGCACCAGCATGTGCCGCGAGAAGCCCCGTACCGAGGAGAGGAGCATCGCCGCGGTTACCAGCGCGAACGGCGTGACCACCGTCACCTCGTTGATACGGCGCACGACGTCGTGCGCTATCTGTGTGGGCATCTCCTCCCACGGAACCCCCCGGTCTATATACTCGCGGATGCTGATAGGCTTGTTGAAGGTCACGTAGACGCGCCCATATTTGCGCTGGAGGAGCTTGCGGCTCTCGAGCATCGCTACCGCCGATTCGCCCTCCTTCTCCTTGCCCTTGAGCTCCTTGGCATAGCTCTGCTCCTCGAGGATGCGGTCGTAGTTGATCGCGATGGGTACGAACATGAGATCGCGATGGTATCCCTCCTGGATCGCCTCGGTGAGATAGCTCAGGAAGCCGAGCTTGGGAAACACGATCTTCCCCGTGCGCGTGCGCCCCCCCTCGATGAAGAACTCGATACTGAAGCCTTCCGAGACGAGGGTCTTTACATATTGCTTGAAGATGACGGGATAGAGCTTGAGTCCCCTGAACGACCGCCGGAGGAAAAAGGCCCCTGAATGGCGAAAGATCGTCCCCATGGGGAAAAAGGTGAGATTGACCCCGGCGGCGATATGGGGCGGGAACATCTTGTTCCTGTGCATCAGGTATGAAATAAGGAGATAATCCATGTGGCTCTTGTGGCAGGGCATGAGCACCAGCGGACCCTTAGCCGCCGCCTCCCGGAGCTCCCTGAAGGCTTCCTGGTCGTACGAAATACCGTCGTAGATGCGTCTCAGTACGTATTCGAGGGCCTTCGCAAACAGATAAATGGTGACTATGGAGAATGTTGCGGCGATCTCCCGGTAATGCCTGTATGCCCGCTTGCGCACGACGGACTCCGATTTTTTCTCGTCCGCGGATATGCCGGCGATCTCGTCAAGGACGTTTTTGTGATAGAGCACCCGCTCCATCATGTCCTGGGTCGACTTTATGACCGGCCCAAGAATGGTCCTTTTATTGTGATGATATACCTCGAGCAGGCGGTTCCGGAGCTCCAGCGCGATCTGGCGCGAGTCGTCGGATTTCGAATTTGCGATCACATCCTTCAGGTTAAGCGGCGTATCCAGCCGGATGAACGCCGGGGTCATGCTTTTCAGGACGGCGAGCCATGCCGCAATGATGCTTTTATCGCCGGTGGCCGAGGAGGTGATGATATCGCGCGGATTCGTCCACG
Organism: Spirochaetota bacterium; assembly: GCA_004297825.1. Classification (NCBI taxonomy): domain Bacteria; kingdom Pseudomonadati; phylum Spirochaetota; species Spirochaetota bacterium. Next base: position 123,628 of record SCSX01000093.1, on the reverse strand, counting down.
CGAGACCGCGGGAGCTCGTCCGCTCCGGGTTCATGTTCCAGAAGATCATCTGGGGAATGATGAAAATGGGTTCCTCCATCTTCTTCTGAACCTCGATGAGCTGGAGCAGGGAATCGTACTTGAACTGCGTGTAGCGCTTTACGAAGTACTTCCTGGACATGAGCGAAAGCAGGATGGATTTTCCCCCCGCGAACAGCTCCTGCACGTAGTTCGTATCGAACACGTGCTCGTATTTGCGCCTGAGCACCAGTTGGTAAAAGCCCTTCACCAGCCGTTTCCAGAGAAATGACACCGTCTGGAGCAGGAACGGGTTGTACTCCAGGGCGAATACCGGAGGGTTATAACCGTGGCGCCTGAGCAGGTTGTAAAGGATCAGGAGCGAGAAATTCGAGCTGTGGTACGAGGCGTAGACCGTGTTCTTGCCCCCCGATGCGAATTCCTCGAGTGTGGCGATGCTTTCCTTGTCGAATTCGACGTTGCGGAACAGCACCCTCGTGATCTTCTGGACTATGGGGTTGAGTCGTTCGTATATCTCTCCGCCGTACACCGTGGAGGTGATTATCCCCGTGTCGTTCTTCCCCTTCATTAAGCTGCTCCCTTCTTTAAAGGTTTGGGATTGTGATTATCGAGGCCCGGATCGCAGCGACACCCTGTCTACGGGAGGCTCGGAAGGCGCCTCCAGGCCGTGCATCCCTCGAATCCGCGGAAAACAGGGTTTTGCAACGCTCACCACGGATGCGTGATGCAGGAATTCAGTCAATTTCGAGATGTGCCCCTATTGAGCCAGCGTGCGTGAAAATAGGCAAGTAATTTTCAGGGCTTTTCACCGTGCCGACCTGTTTATTTAGATTATACAATAATATTTATATGAATATCTTTGAACGCGTGACACTGGGGGATATCCATTGGTAAACCGATCAAAATGGTTACTATCGAATGACTGGTCATTCCGTCAACAAAAATAAGTATACCCGAGTAGTTAATTGATCAGGAAAATTTCGTTCGCTATTGTTACCTTTCCGGGAGTCGATTTCGAAAATTCAGGTCCGATATACTAAAAAGTGATTGATAAATACCCCCTGCCTACCACATTAAGCAGCATGTAATCGGGATGTAGCGCAGTCCGGTAGCGCGCTGCGTTCGGGACGCAGAAGCCGGGAGTTCAAATCTCCCCATCCCGACATATTCATTCCTGGCGGTATTATTCCGCGCCGCGCGCGGCAGGATGCCGGAGGGAGTCTGCCCATATATAGAGATGCACCCGTTGTTTGTACCGCCCGAAAACTCTCAGGGAAAACCGCAATTGCACGTGAATCACGATAAGACTAATTCACGGTTTTTCGCTTGTAACTTTGTCGCTCATGTGGTACAGATACGCAGTCTGGCCTTTCATCGGGGATATTGAGCGTGTGTATGAGCGGGTATGGGTCTTAAGCAATCACAAGAAATATTGAATAAAGCATTCCCTTCTTTAAAAGACTCCCGAAAAGAGATTATCGAATTAATCCTCGATACAATCTCGGAATACCCCTTCACCTTCAATCTCAACAGAAGCGAGCTTTATCTCGTTATCGACGAAGCGATCACCAATGCGATGGAACACGGCAACAGGTGGGATCCCGCCAAGAAGATCAAGGTGCTGGTCACGCTCAAAGATTCGCACATGGATATTTCCATCGAGGACGAAGGCAGCGGCTTCGATACCACCGCACCCAGGGTATACAAGGACGAAGAGGGCAACCTCTCCATCAGGGGGCGGGGAATCAAGATCATCAAAAAGTTTTGCACCCCGGCGTGGAACGCCAGGGGAAACCGAATTACCCTGCATCTTCAACTTACGGAGTAGAAATCCGGTTACGTTGTGATGAACGCATAACGGCACCGGGGCACGGAGAAATACATGGATATCAGTACCAGCAGGGCAGGCACGGTTTGCATCATTCACCTTTCGGGACTTTTCGAATACCCGGACGAGGCGAAACTGGTCAATACCGTACAGGCCACCATCGAGAGCGCGCCGTCCACCATCGGGATCGACATGCTCAGGATCGACACCATCAACTCGTCGGGCATCGCGACCCTGATCACCACGCTCAAGCTCGCGGACGAGGCAAAGATCGATTTTCTGCTCTACGGGATGAACGCCAAGGTGCTCCTCCTGCTCGAGAAGGTCTTCGCGCGGGATTTCGTTCCGCTCCTCACCGAAGAGGAATTCAAGGCCCGCTACCTGTGACGGGCTGCGCTCCCGGTTACACGCCGGCCCGCACTACGGCTCTATAGGACAGGTCAACCCTTAATGAAAAAATTACACTTCAACGGTAAAATCAATCGCCGGGGGCCCCTGGTGCTCGTCGTCATGGACGGCGTCGGGCTTGGGCCCGAAAGCGAGGGGAACGCCTTTGCCCGGTCTAATTCGCCGGTGCTCCGCTCCCTCATGGAGAAATGCACGACGCTGTCGCTCCGCGCCCACGGTACGGCCGTGGGCCTTCCCAGCGACGCCGACATGGGCAATTCCGAGGTGGGCCACAACGCGCTGGGCGCGGGACGCGTGTTCGACCAGGGTGCCATGCTCGTCAACCGCGCTATCGAAAACGACTCGCTGTTCAGCGGCGAGCGGTGGGGGCGCATCATCGCCGGACCGTCCTCGGGAAAGGGGACGCTTCATTTTATAGGCCTCCTTTCGGACGGGAACGTCCATTCGCATATCGATCATCTCTTCCAGCTTTTACGCCGGGCGGCGGCCGACGGCGCCCGGAGGGTCCGGGTGCACGTTCTCCTGGACGGACGTGACGTGCCGGAAACCTCTGCGCTCACGTACGTGGACAAGTTGGAACAGTTCCTGGCGGAATTCGGCGCGAAGGGGCTGGATTACCGTATCGCCTCGGGCGGGGGACGCATGGTGACCACGATGGACCGGTACGAGGCGGACTGGGAGATCGTGAAGCGCGGCTGGGAGGCCCACGTGCTCGCAACGGCACGGCCGTTCGTATCGGCCCGGGAAGCGATAGAAACGTTTCGGAAGGAGCAGCCGGGGATTATCGACCAGTACCTCCCCTCCTTCACCGTGACCGACACGCAGGGTCCCGTGGGACCTGTCCTGGACGGGGACTCCGTGGTGCTGTTCAATTTTCGCGGCGACCGCGCGATCGAGCTTTCCCGCGCGTTCGAGGAAAAGGATTTCACGATGTTCGAGCGCGTCCGTTTCCCGGACGTCGCATTCGCGGGCATGATGGAATACGACGGCGACCTGCACATCCCCGCGAATTACCTGGTGACACCGCCCGCGATCGACGAAACGGTGAGCGAATACCTCGCCCTCGCGGGCGTGCGTCAATACGCGGTCTCCGAGACGCAGAAATTCGGGCACGTGACCTATTTCTGGAACGGCAACCGTAGCGGCAAGTTCAACGAGGAGCTTGAAACCTACGAGGAGATCCCGTCGGACAGGGTGCAGTTCGACCAGCGCCCCTGGATGAAGGCCGCCGAGATCACCGACAGCATGATCCGGGCGATTCGCAGCGGCGAGTATCGATTCCTGCGCCTGAACTACCCGAACGGGGACATGGTGGGTCACACGGGAAACCTGAACGCCGCGATCGTCGCGGTCGAAACCGTCGACCTCTCGCTGGTCCGCCTGCTCAAGGCGGTCGACGAGGCGGGCGGGATCGCGCTCCTGACGGCGGACCACGGCAACCTGGAAGAGATGCTGGAAATCAACGCGGACGGGAGCATCAAGCGCGACAAGAAGACCGGGAAACCCGCCCCCAAGACCGCGCATACCCTGAACCCGGTGCCGTTCATCATCTACGACCCTGAATTCAGGAACGATTACCGCGTCAATACGAACGCCCACGCCCCCGGCCTCGCCAACGTGGCGGCGACCCTGCTCATGTTCCTGGGATATGACGCCCCGGAAGAGTATCTGCCCCCGCTGATCCTGCCCGTATGAAGATCGCATTCGTGACCTCCGAGGCCTACCCGTTCGCGAAAACGGGGGGCCTTGCCGACGTAGCATTCTCTCTCCCGCGATCGCTCGCGGCGCACGGACACGAGGTGCGTATCTTCATGCCCCGGTACTACCGGGTGGATAAAGAAAGATTCGGGCTGATACGCTTCCCGGAGCCGCTGGGCGTGCCCGTGGGTAAGGTGGAGAAATGGGCCGCCGTCCTGGAATCGGCGGCGATTCCCGGCGTGAAAACCCACTTCATCGAGCACGACCAGTATTTCGGCCGCGACGGCCTGTACGACGACGGTTACCGGGAGTACGGGGACAACGCGGAGCGATTCACCTTCTTCTGCCGCGCGGTGATGCAGGCCATGAAGGTGCTTCGATGGATCCCCGACATCATCCATTGCAACGACTGGCAGTCGGGACTGGTTCCGTTCTTCCACAAGACGGCGTACCGCAGGGATCCCGGCTTCTCCGGGAGCGCCACGGTGGCGAGCGTTCACAATGCGGGATTCCAGGGGGTGTTTCCCCTGGGGGACCTTGCGCTCACCGGGTGCGCGGACGAACCGGGGGCGGTCCAGAACGCGTCGCTCAACGGGAGCCTCTGCTTCCTCAAGGCGGGACTGGTCTACAGCGAGGCGATAAGCACCGTGAGCCGCACCTACCGCGACGAGCTCATGACCCCGGAATACGGCTACGAGCTTGCCGGGGTGTTCCGGGAGCTCTCCGGCCGCTTTTTCGGCATCACGAACGGCGCCGACTACGGGACGTGGAACCCGGAAACCGATCCCTTCATTCCCGCGCGCTACGGCCCGGGCGACCTCGCGGGCAAGCGGACATGCGCGGGCGCGCTGCGCGCGCGCATGGGACTGGAGAGCGGGGACGGCGCGCCCATCCTCGCCACGGTGACGCGCGTCACCCGCCAGAAGGGCATGGACGTGCTTGCCGACACGATGGAGCTCCTGCTCGTGGCCGCGCCCTTCCAGTTCGTGATGCTCGGCAGCGGCGACGACGGCATCATCGCGAAGTTCGAGCGCCTGAGAAAGATTTTCCCCGAGCGCGTGGGACTCTACTGGGGATACGACGAAAAGCTCGCCCACCTCATGGAGGCCGGGAGCGACATCTACCTGATGCCCTCGCGCTACGAGCCCTGCGGCCTCAACCAGCTTTACAGTTTACGATACGGGACCGTCCCCGTGGTGCGCGCGACCGGCGGGCTCGAGGACACGGTTTCGCAGTGGGACCCGCGCACCGGGTCGGGCAACGGCTTCAAGTTCAAAGGGCTCACCCGGGGCGAGCTCTACCACGCGATCCGGCAGGCGCTGCGCACCCACCTGGACAACGCACAGTGGCGCGTCCTCCAGGCGAATGCGATGGCCTTCAAGCGCACCTGGGACGACGCGGTGCCCGACTATGAGCGCATGTACGAGTTCGCCCTTGCAGAGGCGCGGGGGGGACGTACATAGTTATACACGCGTAATATACGAACCCCTTCCGATTATACCGTAAGTCAGCGTTTCAGTATCCAGGCGGCGTGGTCGGTGGGCCCGTGCCCGCCCCCCAGGCGGAGGGAATGGGCGATCGCGGTGCCGATATACTCCTTCGCACGCGCGACAGCGTCCCTCACACTCATGCCCTGGGCGATACCCGTCGCGATCGCCGCCGAGAAGGTACACCCGGTACCGTGCGTATCGGCGGTGGCGAGGCGCGGCGACTCGAAGAGCACGAAGTCGTTCCCGTCGAAGAGCAGATCGACCGCCGAACCTTCCAGGTGGCCCCCTTTAATGACTACGCTCTGCGCGCCCAGTCCGCGTATGATCTGGGCGGCGCGGCGCATCTCCTGTTCGCCGGCGATGGCGATGCCCGCGAGGACCTCTGCTTCGGGGATATTGGGCGTGACCACGAAGGCGCGCGGGAGCAGTTTTTCAATGAGCACCGATTTCGCGTTGTCTTGAAGAAGCGACGCCCCGCCCTTCGCCACCATGACCGGATCCACCACGAGCTTTTCGATCCCGTACTCCTCGATCTTTCGCACAACGGTCCGGATTATCTCGGGCGACGCGAGCATCCCCGTCTTGGCCGCGTCCACCCCGATGTCGGACGCGACCGAATCGAACTGCCGCTCGATGAATTCCCCCGGCACCTCGAATATCCCCTGCACCCCGAGCGTGTTCTGGGCCGTGAGCGCCGTGACGACGCTCATCCCGAATCCCCCCAGGACCGTGATCGTTTTCAGGTCGGCCTGGATTCCCGCGCCTCCCCCCGAGTCCGAGCCCGCGATCGTGAGCACCCGCGCGATTGTCATTTCATTCCTCCGTGTCCTCGCCGACGAGCGCGGCCCTGCCCGGCGCCGGGAGCTCTTCGACCTTTCTCAATTTTCGTTCTATGGTGCGCGACTTGCGGGCCGCGTCCTCGATTGTCGTGCTCGCCTCGCGCAGCTTCTGCTGCGTCTTCTCGAGCACCTCCCCGAATTTTCCAAACTCGTTTTTCACCGCGGCCAGGAGCGCCCATACCTCGCTCGATCGCTTCTCGATCGCGAGGGTGCGAAATCCCATCTGCAGGCTGTTGAGGAGCGCCGCGAGGGTGGTGGGTCCCGCAACCACCACGCGGCATTCCCGCTGAAGAAAATCCGCGAGCCCCGGCCGGCGGAGCGCCTCGGCGTAGAGTCCCTCGGTGGGGAGGTACATGATCCCGAAGTCCGTGGTATGGGGGGGTTCGATATACTTGTCGCGAATGTCTTTCGCGCTCGTCTTCAATCGCGCTTCGAGTGCCCTGCCCGCGTCCTCGGCCGCCTTCGCGTTGCCGGCGTCCTGCGCCTCCAGGATGCGCTGGTAATCCTCCAGGGGAAACTTCGCGTCGATGGGGAGCCACACCTGCCCTTCCCCGCCGCCGTCGCGCCCCGGGAGCCGTATCGCGAACTCGACCCGCTCGCGGCTCCCGGGGCTTGTCGCCACGTTCGTGTCGTACTGCTCGCGCACGAGCAGCTGTTCAAGGAGCGCCCCCAGCTGTATCTCGCCCCAGGTGCCGCGCGATTTCACGTTGGTGAGCACCTTTTTGAGATCGCCCACGTCTCCCGCGAGGACCTGCATCTCGCCCAGCCCGCGGTACACCATTTCGAGCCGGTCGCTCACGAGCTTGAACGACTCTCCCAGCCGTTTCTCGAGCGTGGAATGGAGCTTTTCGTCCACCGTGGCGCGCATCTGTTCAAGCTTTTCCGCGTTGTCCCGCTGGAGAAGCTTCATCCTCTCGTCGATGGTCGCGCGCATGCGCTCCATGCGGGACTCGTTCGAATCGGCAAGGGCCGCTATCTGCCTCGAGAAGGTGTCGAGCTGGCCCTTCTGTAAAGTGGCGATGTCGGTCATGCGGCCGAGCATGGAATCGGCGAGCTTCGAGAAGGAGGCGGATATCTCCTCGCGTGAAAGTTTCCCCGCGGAGGCATACTCGGCGCGTGCGCGGGTGAGCTCCTCCTTCACCGCGCGCTCGAAGCGCTCCTGCGCGGCCTCCAGGGCCCGGAAGCGCGTTTCGGAATCGCCGCCGGGGCGCGCACGGGAAAGCGACACGATCTGCAACAGCAGCACCACGGCGAGCATCGCCAGAAGCGTCACTACAAGGTACTCGATCATGGGTCCACCCCGTCAATAAATTTACCGGCGCACGCGGGGTGCGGCGTCCCCTTCCCGGCGTCGTGAAAACTGCCGGCGCGTCGCCGGGAGCGATGCGAATCGGCGCCCGAATCCCGCCGTTAAAAGAAGCGGCAGCATGTGACCGGTCATTGCCGCAGAACCTCGGCCACCTTCACCGAGAGATCCTCGGCCGAATACGGCTTCTGTAAAAACTCCCGGATGCCCAGGGCGCGGGCGCGTTTCATGCTGTCCTCTTCCATGAGCCCCGAGGTGAGAAGGACCCTTATCCCGGGGTTCATCTCACGCAGCTTTTCATAGGCCTCGATGCCGGACATTCCGGGCATCGAAAGATCGAGGATCACCGCGGCGATGCGATCGCCTTCTTTTTCAAAAAGCGCGATTCCCTCTTTAGCGCTGCCGGCGGTGAGCACCTCGTATCCGCAATGTTCGAGCATTCCCCTCGCTATCCGGAGGATCGATTTTTCATCGTCGATGACGAGAAGCACGCCGCTTCCCCTGACCAGTCCGGTCAGGCCGGGGGGCTTGCCCTCCAGGCTCGAGGCGTCAACCACGAGGGGCAAATAGACCATGAACAGCGTTCCGGTTCCGGGGGCCGACACGACCTCGATGAAGCCCCGATGCTGTTTGACGATGCTGTACACCATGGCAAGCCCGAGCCCCGTTCCTTCCTCGCGCTTCTTGTGCGAGTAGAACGGCTCGAAAATTCTCTGCTGGACATCTTCATCCATACCCACGCCCGTATCGCGCACCCTGATACGCGCGTACGATGCGTTCGGGTCGGCCTCGGGATGGAAGAGCTGCAGGTCCCGGGCGGGCAGTACCGTTTCGATATCGACGACGAGCGCACCGCCCTGCTTTTCATCCGGGGAACGCATTATCGTCATCGCGTGCGACGCGTTCACGCAGAGGTTGAGGAAAACCTGTTCGATATGGGTGGGGTCCCCCCGTACGGTCAGGGGTCCCGGCGGCACGTCGAATCGAATCGCCACCGATTTGGGAAAGCCGTTCTCGCACAGCGAACGGACGTTGGCGAGGGAATGGGTAATGTCGACCGGCACGAGCTGGATTTCCTTTTTCCGCGAGAGGGTGAGCATCTGCCGGGTAAGGTCGGCGGCGCGCCGCGACGATTCCAGCGCGGTCTCGAGGTAGTTGGTTATGGTCTCCCGCTGGGCGAGCGTTTCTTTTCCGAGCAGGAGGCCCGCGACGTCCAGGCTGCCCATGATGCCGCCGAGCATGTTGTTGAAGTCATGCGCGATTCCCCCCGCCAGCGTCCCGATTGCCTCCATCTTCTGAGCCTGGATGAGCTGTGCCCGCATGCGCTCGCGATCCTCCTCCGCCTTCTTACGGTCGGTGATATCGATCGCGACCCCCATGCAGCCGGTGATGCGGCCCGATGAATCGCGTACCGGGTTGAACCAGGCCTCAAAGAGAAGCTCGCCCACGCGGACCTCCCTGTGGTGCCGCGTTCCGCCCAGTGCCATGCGCGCCGATTCGAGTAACTCCGGCACGGTGCGGTACACGTCATAGATCGACTGCCGGACCAGCCCTCCCGGCTCGAGGCCCAGCCTCCCCAGCCCCGCTCCCTCGGAGAGGGTGAACACGCCCTGTTCGTTAAGGGCGAACAGCACGAGCGGCGCGCTCGCCACCACGGTCTGGAGGCGCTCGGTGCTCTGGCGCAGGGCGAGCTCCGTGTTTTTTCTCGTGATCGAGAGTCCGGCCAGGTACGAGAATGTTCTCATCGCGTCCGTGTGCACAATGGCGCTGCCCCGCGGGAGAAACGCCGCCGCGGTTCCCAGGAGCTCCGATTCATAGCGGAGAACGAGGGTGACGATCCGGCCGCAATCCATCATATCCATGGCCTGCCGGGAAATCTCCGCCGGGATTGCGCCAAACGAGAATTCCTCCAGCCCGTTGAAATACCTGATATCCTGGGCAAGCATTTCCGGGATGGTCTCCGCGGGCACCGGAATCCCGACGGCGAACACCGGCCGGCCGAGAAGCGCATCGATACGCCTTGCCAGTTCCCCTTCCGAGGACACCGACACGACCCGCAGCGTCGCGGTTTCAGGGTCGTACCGGGACGAGAGCGCGGCAGTCGCTCCCGTGAGGCTCCGGAACGACGCGGATATTTTTTCGAAGATACCCTCGATGGATTCAGCCTCGGTCAGTTCCACGAATATTTCGTTGAGCCGCTCGTTATACGCCGAGAGCATCCTGTAGCTGTTCTCGCTTTCCCTGAGCGCTTCCGCCGCCCGCGCGCGTTCGCGGTAGAGGAGCACCTGCACCACCTGGTCGGCGATCGTGCAGGCGAACAGGATTTCGTCGTCGAACCAGCTGCGCTGGGGGCCCACCTGTTCCAGGCAGAGCACCCCGGCGCTTTTTCCGGAGAGTTTAATTGAGGCGTCCAGCATCGATGTTATGCCGTTCGGGACCAGGAAGGTTTCACGGTAGCCGCGGGTGCGGGGGTCGTGCATTGCGTCATAGGCGTCGATGTACGGATTTTCCACCAGGTAGTCCATCTGCTCCCGGAAGCTGTCCCTGTCGAGCACCAGCCCGGATGAGTGATGGTGGGAAGTACGTTCGAACAGGTCTTCGCACCTGAGCACGGTACCCTCGTCGTTCAGCAGCCAGATACCGGTTCGCTCGACCTCGAAGCAATCGGATACGATCTCGGTGATCGTTCGCATCGAGGCGGGGAAATCGCCTCCCCAGATTTCATCCGAGGATGCAATGCGCCCTATCGCCTTCATCTGCTTTTCGACGCGGCGCGAGCGGCTCAGGAGCATCTCCTGGGTTTTCCTGCGTTCGCTGATATTCCGCGTGACGCCAAGGATTCCTACCGGGACACCGCGCTCGTCTTTCAAAAAAGTGAATTCATTTTCCGTCCAGATGGTGGTCCCGTTCTTGCAGTACTCCTCCATCTCAAGATTTACCGCGCGGTTCGTATCCTGCTGATCGAGCTGCAGCCGCGCCTCCGCCATGGCTTTGGCGGCGACCTCCAGGGAGGCCGGGGTGAGGGCCTGGTCGATCGATTGGGCCATGGCCTCTTCCACCGTGTAACCGCGTACCCTCTCCACCGAGGGGCTGATGTACGTGAACCTGAAATCCATGTCCATCGTGAAAATGATATCGACCGCATTTTCGGCGATCATGCGATACGACCGCTCGCTTTCCTTCAGGGCCTTTTCCGCCCACTTGCGCGCGGAGATATCGCGCACGCTGGCGAGAAGCACATGCCCTCCGGGCCGCGCGAGGCGCTTGATCCAGACCTCGGCGTCGAACAGTGAACCGTCATGGGGACGGCGCGCTTTCCATTCCAGCACCATACCCTGGCCCGCGAGCGCCTGGAGCATCGAGCGCTTCCCTCCCTCCATGTCGGAATCGGGGGAGGACAGGGACTGAATCGTACAGGCGAGGGCCTGTTCACGGGTCAGGCCGAACATGATCAGCATGCGATCGTTCACGTCCAGGACGCGTCCATCCGGTCCATAGATTATAAAGGCATCATGGCTTCCATTAAAAATAGCCAGCAGTTCCGCCCGGGAGGCGCGCAAATCGGCGTCGGCGCGCCGCCGCTCGGTGATATCGAGCACGGTAACGACGATCCCGGCATCGAGCCTTGCCGCATTGAGCTGCATTCCCGCCATTTGAACGTGGATTTCCCTTCCGTCGCGGTGACGCAGGCGTGTTTCGACGCTCATAATTGCGCCGTCCGCCGTGCGCGCGGAAAGCGCCTTGACCCGCTTGTAATCATCCTCCTCATAATACAGGAATCGCGCATCCCTTCCCAGGGTTTCCTCCTGGGTATAGCCGGAAATGGCGTGAACCGCCTGGTTGCACCATGCGATCTTCCATTGCTTTACGAGCACGATGGCGACGGGCGCCGTCTGCACTATGCCGCTCAACAGCGACTCGCGGGCTTCGAGCTCGCGGTAGACCCGCGTGAGCTCCTCGTTCTGCGCCTCGAACTCTTCATTTGCCGCTTCGAGCTCCTCCATGGTGGCCTGGAGCTCCTCGTTCGTCGTGGTGAGCTCCGCATTGGAAACCGCCAGGTGTTCCCCGCTTACCCTGGCCTGATTGAGCGCCTGGCTCGTAATCCTGAACAGGCTGAACGAAATGAAGGACGTGAGGAGAATGGCCGCGGTAGTATCGGCGAAATGCTCCAGGACCGCGGCGTCGCTGAGCCCGAGCTGTACGGCCTGGTAGTTCATGAAAAAGTAGAGAATGGCAATATTAAGGGCGGCATACACGGCTATGACATAGCCGCGCCGCGAAATGACGAGGGGTGCCATCGCCATGATCGCCACCGTCAGCACAACGGAATTCAGCCGTGAGAGCGCGGGCGACTGGTCAAAATACATTACCATCCAGACCGCGGACTGGGTCATGCTGAAGATAATATGGGCGGACACGGTGAAGTAACCTTTGACCAGGAGCACCATGGCCAGGATCACTACGAGGAAAAGCAGGCTTGTCGGGGCGAGCACGACATAGCTGATCGTGCCGTTCGAAAAAGGCATATCCAGGTGAAGAAATGCCGTGTATACGACAATTACGGGGATGATGATGAGACCGAATACGCACAGGTACAGCAGCAACCGCGCCTTGAGGGCGGTAATATATTCCGCTTCGTCGTATTTCTTTAGTAATCTATTTATCAGGCGATTCATACTGCATCGTACTGGACCGGTGGCGACCCCTGTCGGGGCTAAATCGCACTTTTTCACGAACGACGTTAAAATACAAGGGAAATTTGAACGGACCCGGAGTGCGGCCACGGAGGGTGATGGGCCGATATATCCGTCTTCATAGAAAAGCCTTCACCGGTTCAATCGCTCCGGGACCGCCAGGGAGTACGCGTCGAAGCAATGATGTATCAGCCCCTAATCTGTTTGACATTCGTGAAATACTCGCCTAGGGTTTCCGATATACGCCGTCAATGTCTTATTGCCCATTGGAGGCCCCGCAATGCCCGAAATCCCAAAACCGATCACCACGCCGCCTGACAAAGATGAACTTGCCGGCAGGCTTGCGAAGGTTCGCGCGCTCATGGAGGAAAAGAAGCTCGACTGCTATGTCTCGTTCGATCCGGTCAATATATACTACCTTACAAACTTCGCGAATAACGTGCACGAGCGCCCCTTCATACTGATCATCCCGCGGAAGGGCACGCCCACCATGCTCTGCCCGCTCCTCGAAGCCAGCCACGTGAAGACGCGGGCGCGCTGCGATCTCGAATACGTCACCTATTACGAGGTGCCCTCGCCCAAGGGGCAGAACTGGTTCGACATATACACAACGCTTATCGATAAGAATGCGCGGGTGGGCATAGAGTCGGCGATGCCGGTGGGCATCGCGAATGCGACGCCGGGCACCCATATCGTGGAAGATTGTATCGACGACGTCCGGCTTGTGAAGACCGCGTATGAAATCGGGCGCTCGGTACACGCGTGTTCGATAATAAACGAGGGCCACAGGAAGCTCCTCGAGGTCACGCGGCCCGGCGGGGTCGAGGTGCTCATCTACGGCGAGGTCGTACGCGCGATGATGGGAAAAACGCTCATGGAAATTCCCACCACGAATCTCCTGGTGTCCAAGTTTATCGGCGCGGTATGGCCTCCCTCGCTTTCGCACGATCCGCATATAGTCCCCACCCCCGTGACCGCCATGGAGGAGGGGGGACCGCACGTATCCATCGTCACGGCGCAGGTGGACGGATACGGGGTCGAGGTGGAGCGTACCTTCTTTCTCGGCAAGGTACCAGAAGCCGCCCGGAAGCCTTTCGACGTGATGATGGAAGCGCGCTCCCGCGCCTACGCGATGCTGAAACCCGGCACCGTTTTGGCGGAGATCGACGAACAGACGCGCCGCGTGCTTATCGGCGCGGGATACGAAAAACGCATCCTTCACCGGACGGGACATGGACTGGGCATAACCGGGCACGAGGCGCCGTACGTGGCGCTGGGCGATACGAGAACGCTCGTTCCGGGAATGCTCATCAGCATCGAACCGGGCATCTACATCCCCGGCGAGGGCGGATACCGTCACTCCGACACGGTGCTGATAACGGAAACCGGGTACGTCCGCCTCACCGATGCGCCCGATACGCTGGAGGCGCTGACCATCGCGGTTTAAGCGCGCAATAATTTCCGGAAAGAGGTTCCCATGGCACTACTGGACCCACGCGAAGCCGCGCCCCCCGTGGCGAAATCCGCAGCCGCATTCACGCTCACGGTCGTCACGCTGCTGTACGTCATTAACTATATGGACCGCATGGTGCTCTCGGCGACCCTGCCCCTCATCAAGGCCGACCTGAACCTCACCGACACCCAGTGCGGATGGCTGGGCACGATCTACTTCGTGATCGTCGCCGTGCTCACGCTGCCGGCCTCGATCCTGTGCGACCGCTGGAGCAGGAAGAAATCGCTCTCGCTCATGGCGGCGCTCTGGAGCGCCGCGACGTTTCTCACGGGCGCCGGCTCCGGTTTCTTCCATCTCTTCCTGGCGCGCGGCGGCGTGGGCGTGGGCGAGGCCGGGTTCGCGCCCGGCGGCATCGCCTATGTTGCGGGCTCGTTCCGGGAGTCGGTGCGCGCGAAGGTGCTGGGCGTGTTCAACCTGGGGCAGCCCCTGGGCTCCATACTCGGGATCGTGCTCGCCGGCGCCCTTGCCAAGGCGGATCTTTTCGGCATGGGCTGGAGGGCGCCCTTTTACCTGTTCGCGATTCCGGGGATCATCCTGGGCGTCCTGGTACTCTTCACCAGGGATTACCCGACGACCGGGATCGTGTACGGTGAGGGGAAGAGGCCCCTTACCGTGGGCGAAGGGCTGCTTGCGGTGATCAAGACGCCCACCCTGCTCCTCACCTTCGTCGGCGTGGGGGCGATGAGCTTCGTGGGCGGCGCGGTGGGCCACTGGCTCCCCACGTATTTCGCGCGCAGCCGCGGCATCGACGTGGCGCAGGCGTCGCTCCTCATGGGCGGTATCATCATCTTCGCGGTGATCGGGCCCGTCGCCGGAGGAATAATCGCGGACCGCTGGAAGAAAAAAAGGGGCAACGCCCGGCCTCTTACCGCCGCAATCATAGCGCTCCTCTGCGGCATCTTTCTCTTCGCGGGCTTCCTGGTGGATTCCACCGACATGAAAACCTTCGCGTATGTCATTTTCGTGCTGGTGGGAATACTCATGTTCGCGTATACCGCGCCCGCCTATTCCGTGAGCCAGGACCTGGTGCCGGAGGGGATGCGGAGCATCAGCATGGGCATACTGGTGCTGGTCACCTACGGCACCCTCGCGGCCTACGCCCCGGTCGCGGTGGGATGGCTTTCGGACGTGCTGGGAACGCCCGGCAATCCCGATCTCGCGGCCGCGTTCATGTTCGTGCCGCCGGTCGCGTTTCTCGGGGCGCTCCTGTTCTACCTTTCGTCCCGGTACCACGAGCGCGACATGAAAAAGCTCAAAGGCTGACGCGGCAGGGCGCGGGGGCCGATACGCCTGTCGTCATTCAGCGGCGCGAATGATATCGACAAGCCTCACCTCCGGGTGGTGATAGCGCTCGTAGGCGGAGGTTTTTTTCCCGTACTGGATCGCCGCTTTGGGGCACCACTGGATGCACGACAGGCACTGCACGCATCCCCCGCCCCAGGCGGGCCTTCCCTCCCGGATGGCGACGTTGCCGACCGGGCACACCCTGGCGCAGATTCCGCAGGAATTGCATTTATCATCCGCAAGGAAGCCCTTATCCATCGCGCTGATACGCGGGAAGGTCAGCCTGTAGAGCGCGGTGAATACGATCCGCTGCCACAGCGGGCCGCGGTCGACCGGCGCCGATTCCCTTTTTGCTATCGCGGCCGCCCTGCACCTCAGCGTTTCCCCGGCCTCGTCGATCCGCCTGCGAACGGTTTCTGCCGGACCCGGGCCGCCCCAGGGAATGTAGTTGCTCGGAAGCACGACGTCGATTCCCGCGGAAAGCGTGCTCCCGTACGACTTCATTAGATTCCTCAACTGGATGAGCGTTCGTGAAACCTGTCCCGCG
Organism: Spirochaetota bacterium; assembly: GCA_004297825.1. Taxonomy (NCBI): domain Bacteria; kingdom Pseudomonadati; phylum Spirochaetota; species Spirochaetota bacterium. The sequence continues at coordinate 108,003 of SCSX01000093.1, read as the reverse complement.
TTCACGGCCGCCGCGAAATAGTAAACCCCGGGATTTGTATCCAGCTTTTTAAGGAAATCGATCACGAGTCGCGGGACGCCCCACATGTGCACGGGAAATACGAAACCCACGGACTCGTAGTTACTTTCCGTGCCTCCGCCGTTGAAACCGGCCATGGGAACCAGGTCCGCGCCGCCGATCTCCGCGGCAAGCCTGCGCGCCGTCCACAGTGAATTTCCCGTCCCGGTAAAATAATAAATTACTGTTTTCATTAATGCGTCCCCTTTTAAAATGATCTTCGAATCGAATCTATGCACCCGTCCAGCTCGTCACGTATTCACATCCCCCTCCCGCGGGAATACCGTCTTTCACGGCCTCCCATTCCCCGGTGCGGCCGGCAGCGCGCGCGGCAAGCTCGAAGTGGCTCATCGCTATGCCCATGTCGACACGCTGCAGGTCGTCCATCCCGATGAGCCTCATACTCATGCCATAGGCCTTCGACCGGCACAGGAAAAAATGATAGGTATCGGATTTCGCTTCCTTCACGATTCTCCAGGGCTGTTTGTTCGAGGCCGAGGGGGCGATCCTGAGCATCTCCAGGGCATCGCGGTAAGCCTGCGCGCCTTCGGGACCCAGGGGGGTCTGAAAATTCCCCTGGAAAAATATTTCTTCCCACGGCTTCCTCTTTCTCGACCCGGCGGTGGCTCTAAAAAATGAATCAACGACCGTTTTCCTGTCCGATACGAGCCCCACGGAGGCGACCGCGGGGACCCGTTCATCCGCGCCGCAGCCGATCCGTTCCGCGAATGAGCTCCTCGTGTAGCTTCCGCCCAGCCAGCAGCTGCCCAGGCCCAGGGATGTCGCGAAGAGGATATTCTTCTCCATCAGGTAGCCGTAGTCCTCGAGAGCAAACCGCGACTCCTTCAACGCGCCGATAATGAATGCCGCCGGGTTTTTAATAACGCCGTAGGTGCCCAGACCCTTAAGCGCCGCGGAATCGCCACCGTTGGCAGCCGCCAGGGAAAAGCGGATTTCCGAACCAAGGGGCGCCGGGCCGCTTTCGCGCACGTAGCGCTCCAGTTTTTCCGCCGACTCCTGCGGAAGGCCTTCCTCGCGGTAATTCCTGCATGAATATCGTTTCCTGATGATTTCCCCGACCTGTGCCCCTGATTCCATGATTCCCCTCTCTTTTAATTTGTTAATTATACAACTATCGAACTGTTGATGAAAAAATTTTCATTTCTTCCGCGGTTTCCCCGACAGAAGCTTCTGGACATCTTCGAGCGTGTCGCGGTTGGCGAACGCCACCAGGAATTTCCCCCTCCGCTCCGTAGTGACCAGGTCCGCGTTGATCAGCTCTTTAAGGTGATGAGACACCGTGGGCGCCCCTACGTTTAGACAGCTCATGATGTCCGAGACATAGCATTCCTGGCCTTCCGCCCGGTACCCCTTTTCGCTGGCCTTCATGATCTCCAGGTATAGCTCCAGCCGGTTTGGGTGGGACAGGGCCTTCATGATTTTCGCGAGTCGTTTCGTATCCATTGTTTCGATACATATCGAAATATGAAATCATGGCTTTTTGTCAAGGGTAAATCGTCCTGGCCCGTTTTTTTTTCGTTTCCCGTCCCCGGACAGGTCCTATAGCATCCCGCGAGCCGGCTGTCCCGGGAACGGTGCCCGTAATCCCGGCTCACCGGAAAGGGCTTCCCGAGGGCAAAAAAATCGCTTGTGTTTTGGCCCCTTTCGACGACCATCCCCCCAACGGTCATTACAACCTCATTAATCACGGGAGATGCCTGTCATGGTAGCTATTGCAGTGATTATATCAATCGCAGCCCTCGCCCTCGGTTACTTTACGTACGGTCGATTCATAACGAAATCCTTCAACCTTGACGATTCGAAACAGACGCCTTCCTGCGCGATCAACGACGGCGTGGATTACGTTCCCGCCAAGGCGAGCCTTCTGCTGGGACAGCACTTTTCCGCGATCGCCGCGGCTGGGCCCATCGTGGGCCCCATACTCGCCGGCATCTGGTTCGGATGGCTCCCCGCGTTCCTGTGGATCATAATCGGGGCAATCTTCATCGGGGGTATCCATGATTTCGGCTCGCTCATCGCCTCGGTCCGGCACAACGCGAGCTCCGTGGCCGAGCTCGTTAAGCGCTACATGACGCCGCTTTCATATGTATTATTCCTGATATTCATCTGGCTGACCCTCATTTACGTCATCATCGCGTTCACGGATATCACCGCCCAGACCTTCAAGGCCGTGGCCGCCGATACGGCTTTCGGCCCCGGTGTCGCCTTCAGTTCGTTCCTGTACCTGCTGCTCGGCGTCGCCATGGGGATTCTCTTGTATAAATTAAAGATGAACCTCACCCTGCTGACGGCCATTTTCATGCCCCTCGTCATCGCGGTCATCTGGCTCGGCACGATGCTCCCGGTGCCGGTTATCGATTTTCTCAGCGGCATATCGGTCAAGCAGTGGGAGGTCGTCCTGCTCGTCTATTGCTTTGTCGCCTCGATGATCCCAATGTGGCTCCTCCTGCAGCCGCGGGGCTACCTTGGCGGCTGGTTTCTCTACCTTACGATCGCCATCGCCCTGGTGGGCGCCCTCTTCGGGGGGTACGAGATCAAGTACCCGGCGCTGAATATCGAGGGTCTTTCGAGCCTGGCGAACGGTAAGTGGCTGTTTCCCATCCTGTTCATTACCGTGGCATGCGGCGCGTGTTCAGGGTTCCATGGGATCGTCAGTTCCGGCACGACCTCGAAGCAGATCTGCAAGGAATCGGACACGCGCGTGATCGGCTACGGCACAATGATACTGGAAGGAGTGGTCGCCATCCTGGCGCTCGCGACGGTCATGATGCTTTCGAAAAATGATGAGATACTCAAGACCGACCCGAACCTGATATACGCAAACGGCCTCGCGCAGTACATGGGCATGATCGGCATCGACTACAACATGGCGCTCGCCTTCGCCCTGCTTGCTTTTTCAACCTTTGTCTATGACACGCTCGACGTGTGCACCCGCCTGGCGCGCTACATACTTCAAGAGCTTCTCGGGTGGCAATCGCTTGCAGGAGGTGCCGCGGCGACCTTCATCACCCTTCTCATTCCCCTTGCCTTCCTGCTGCTCACCGAGGAAAAGGGATACCTGGTCGCCTGGCCCATCTTCGGAACCAGCAACCAGCTCCTGGCGAGCCTTACCCTGCTCGCGGTCGGCGTCTGGATGATCCATGAGGGCCGGAAGGCGGTCTATGTCCTCGTTCCCATGGGATTCATGCTCGCGGTGACCGTGACTTCACTGGTGACGCAGATAGTGCCCTTCCTCAACGCGATGCCCTCGCTGCTTTCCGGAACCGCGGTGAAGCGCGACATTATAATCGTCGGGATCGCATCCATCGTAATATTCGTCTTGTGCATCCTCATCATCATCGAGGCATTCAGAATCCTGGTGCTCAAGAAAGGCAGACCGGCGCCGGCGTCCGCCTGAGGTTCAGGGACACGGCACTTGTCACGATTGACGTTTCCCCGCGGCGGGCATCGCGCCAGTGTAAGCGATATCGGACCCCTTCCCCGGCCTTTGCCCTGGGGGTACGACTTGTGCCGGAACATCTCGAATCCAGGTACTATTATTCGGATTAATCGATAATCAGGGGGAGTATTTGTGCGGCACCCATAAAAGTGCCGCAGCAAGGCAGGATTTACAGCGATTACACCAGGTGCAAAACCTATTTTTTAATTTTTAATGCCTCTGCGATGGCCTGTCCGACTTTTGCGGTCATCTCATTCCTCATTTTCGCGGTTCCGCCCACAAATCCGCCGACGCAGTAATTCTTCTTAAACTCGCCTTGACGGACAATCACGGGCGGATTGCCATTGGACAGTTCCACCTCGCCATCCAGATACATTTGTCCCAAGCCGATCAGCATGAAACGGGCGCAGGCGCTGCCTTCATCATATTTTGTTACTTTCACCGTTAATGTATAGGAATTCGCGGTTTCGCCGGTGATGTTAAAAATCCCCCCCAGCTTTCCCTCGATGTCCTTTTGCATGAACTCCATTTCTTCTTTTGGTATGCTTGCATCATAGACCAATTTCACATTAACCGGCTTTGAAAAATCGACTTCGCTGGATTTATTCCACACGACGGGCTGGCCGCCGGTTGAGCATCCGATAACAGCAAAAGCCATAATCGGCACGAAAAGCACAAGTATTCCACGTTTCATTTTTTACTCCTGTCAGATATATCTTATAGTTGAGTATACGTATGGTGGTGCGTCCTGCCTCACAAATAAATACGAAATCATTCGTCCGATTATCAATCATTTTTTTATTTCAGATGATTTTCTCCCATAAAAATAACCACCGGGTGTGAATTATTTTTCGGGCACCCGAATCATAGCCGGGAAAACCGTCCATATTTTCCATGCCCCATTCGTATTCACTCTGGACGCTCGGTCTTGTCCCGGAGGATACGGAATGCTTCGCACTTCTTTAAATATGAGCCACATCGTCTTCGTGAATATCGCCCTTGCCGCGGCAAAGCTCAAAACAAGCCGCCAGGCTGTCGTCATCATGCTCCTGAAGCGCGTTCTGCGCGATATTGACCGGTTTCAGGGAGGGTTTACTTTGGTAAAGTATCAGCCCCGTGATCCCTGGAAACGATGGCATTGTTTTCCTATTTGCTTCAGGAAGAACGAGAATGAGTTTGCGTCGGATTTCCGTAAGTTGAGCAGGTTCTCGGTCTCGCATCTGGTAGCCATCGCGACGAAGCGCTACCTGCACGAGCTGCTGCACGATTCAGCCGGAAGGCATAATTATGTTCGGTTCCCCCATTATGCCATCGGCCAAAGGAGCGCAGGGGGCATTCTGTGCTGGGAATTCTACTGGGGAGACACCGAAAACCACCCTACAAGAGCCTCACCCACAAAAATACTCCGCCGCACCGCCTCGCATTAAACATCCCAGCTTCCCCGCACACCAAACCAGAGGCGAGGTATGCCCATTTACGCCCATCTTCCCGGAAAATGTCACACTCTAACCACCCAGGAGATGAATTCTATTTCCTGCTTGACAAAAATGCCCCGCCCGGGCACATATTAAACATCTATTTAATTTATTTAACCGAACGTTTAACATATGAAAAAACACAAGAAACTGATTCTGTACGCCGCGGGCGGACTCGTGGTGCTCGTCGTTGTAATCCGCCTCGTCGCCGGCAACGGCGCCACCCGGGTGAAGCCGCGCACCGGTCCCATTGTCGAGGCGATCTACGCGCTGGGCACGGTGAAATCGGACAGCGTGTATACGCTCAAGATGGGAATCCCCGCGACGATCCGCCGCCTCTCCGTGAGCGAGGGCCAGCCCGTCGCGAAGGGGATGCAGCTTGCCGTCACCGAATCCGGGGCGGCGTTCTTCGCGCCCTTCGCCGGCACCGTGACCCGCCTCCACTGCGAGGAGGGCGAGGTGGTCATCACCGGGCAACCGGTCCTCACGATGATGGACCTGGGCCGGACCTACATACAGGTCTCGCTGGACCAGAACGCGGCACTACGCGTGCGGCGGGGCCAGAAGGCCGAGCTCTCCGTTGAAACCATGCGCGGCGCGCGGCTGTCCGGCACGGTGGAGAGCATCTACCCGTCCGGGGGACAGTTCCTCGCGCGCATAGGCGTCGCGAAAATGCCCGCGGAGGTGCTTCCCGATATGACGGCCGACGTCGCGATCGAGGTCGCCCGCAGGGACGAGGCGCTCATGATCCCCGTGATTGCCGTCAAGGACGGCGTGGTGGCCCTGCGCCGCGAGGGGAAGGCCGCGTCCGCGACGCCCGCGTTAGGCGCGATTGACGGCGCCTGGGCCGAGGTCACCGACGGCTCGGTGAAGGCCTCGGACGAGATCGTCATGCCCCGGGAGTAGCCCATGTTCTTCCTCGCGATCCGGCACCTTATCAACCGCCCGCAGCAGACTATACTCACCTTCCTGGGAATCACCATAGGCTGCGCGGGCTACATAGTCTTTTCCGGCATGCAGCTCGGCTACCAGGACTACGTCATCGACCGGCTGGTGAACGTGGACGCCTACATACGCATCTCCCCGCGCGACGAGATTATAAGCCAGGAGACCTTCCGCAACGTGTTCTTCCCGGATACGTTCGTGAAGTGGATCACCCCGCCCTCCGGCCGGATAAACAACACCTACCTTTCCAATATCCAGGGATGGTACGAGCGCCTCGCCGCCGACCCCCGCGTCGTGGCACACGCCCCGCAGCTGATACGCGAGGTGATGTTCACGCACGGCAAGTTTTCCATGCCGGTGCGCCTCGTGGGCGTCAACACCGAGGCCCAGGCGCGCGTGACGAACATGGAGCGCGACATCATCACGGGAAAGCTCGGCGACGTGTCCCGCGGCGATTCCCTGGTGCTCGTGGGCGAAGAGATGATGAAGCGCCTGGGCTGTTCCGTAAACGGCTCCCTGAACGTGGTGAACGCCCACGGCGTCGTGTTCCCGGTGAAGATCGTCGCGGTCTACAGTACCGGCGTGAAGCAGATCGACAACCGCATCGCCTATTCGTCGATCTCCACCGTGCAGAAGCTCACGCAGTCGCCGGGAGAAATATCGGACCTCGTGGTGCGCCTCGTGGACGTTCATTCTTCGGCCGATACCGCGATCGAATGGCAGCGCACCACCGCCGACCGCGTGGAAAGCTGGGACCAGGCGAAGGAGGACGTGCGCGTGACCCTGAAGACGCAGGGCATCGTCCGCAACGTGACTACCTTCACCATCATGCTCATCGTCGCCTTTGGCATCTACAACATTCTCAACATGGTCGTAAATCAGAAGAAGCGCGAGATCGCGATACTCAGGAGCGTGGGCTACGACCAGATGGATACGATATTCCTCTTCCTGGTGCAGGGCGTCATCCTGGGGCTCATAGGCGCGCTCACGGGAATGGGCCTGGGCGCGTACGCCTGTTCGCGCATCGAAACGATAAAGATCAGCGTGGGACAGGGACACATGCCCATGTCATGGGACGCGGCCATTTACCTGAAGGCGTTTCTTATCGTGCTGGCGAGCTCGGTGTTCGCGAGTATCATCCCCGCGCGCAACGCGGGCAAGCTTTCGCCTATCGATATTATCAGGAACTCGTGATGGACATTGCTGTTAAAAATCCCCCAAGCCTCCGGCCCGGCTAGAGGTGCGACATCGTGTCGCAACGCCGGGATTAGCACATCCTGTGCGTCACAGCTCCCCTTTGATAAAGGGGAGCCATCAGGGGTCGCTTGTTGAATTTTGAATGGCGGGAGTCAAAATATCGTCACGAAGCATTATCAATAGAGCCCCCTTTATTAAAGGGGGCGGTGATGGACAGGATGTCCAAATGCAGGCGTTGCGACAGGATGTCGCGCCGTTAGCCTGCCCCGGAGGGCCGGGGATTTAATGCATGACACTGGATATAAACAAAATATGAACACGAAGATTAAATCATGAACAGCGGCGTGCTCTGCCAGTCGCTCGTCAAGAACTTCGGCGACCCACCCACGGAGGTTTTGCGGAACATCTCGTTCACCGTGGAGCGCGGCGAATTCGTCGCGATCACCGGCCGCTCGGGCTCCGGGAAATCCACGCTGCTCTATGTGACCAGCGGGCTGGACGATCCCACCGCCGGGGAGGTCTACATCGCGGGGAAGAACGTGCATCGCATGGACAGCGCCTCCCTTCACGATTTCCGCAACGGGCACATAGGTTTCGTCTTCCAGTTCCACTACCTGCTCCCCGAGCTCACCGCGATCGAGAACATCCTCATGCCCGCGCGCAAGTTCCGGAACGAAAAGGAAAAGAAATCGAAGGCGCTCCGCTTCCTTCACGATTTTGAGCTCGACCATTGCATCAATAAATTTCCCATGCAGATGTCGGGCGGCGAACAGCAGCGCGTGGCGATCGCCCGCGCGCTCATCATGGACCCGGATTTCCTCTTCGCCGACGAGCCCACGGGGAACCTGGATTCGATCAACGGCGAACGGGTGCTGCGGATCTTCGAGGAAATAAACCGGAACCACGGGACGACCATTCTCCTCGTCACGCACGAGATGGATTTCGCCGCGCGCGCCGGAAGGCAGATACACCTTGTCGACGGCATGATCACCTCCGATACGCGGAAGGAGAAGGGGCGGAAGAAGCGATGAAAATAAATTTCCTCACACGCATGATGCCGTTCATTATCGCCATGTGCGCGCTGTGCCTTCCGGCCATGGCGCGGGGCGCCGATACCGCCCCTTCCGTCCTCACGCTCAGGGAATTCATCGACGGGGCAATCCTGCACACGCCCGAGATATTCCGCGAGCTCGCCCGCATCCGCGAGGCCGAAAGCGCCGAGCTCCAGGCGAAGGCCGTGAACGACATCGTCTTCGACCTTCATTACAACAAGCTCCACGAGACCCCCTACACGAAGTACTCTTCGTCGCGAATCCAGGAACAGGACACGGACAACGCGGGGGCGGGCTTTTCGTGGATTTCCCCGTGGACCGGCACACGGGTGCGCGGGGGCGTGGACTACAACCGCAGTGCGCTTCGGGTCAACCGGAGCTTGACTCCCGTACCCGACATAATCGATGCGAAGCTCTACAATCCAGAGGCCTATATCGAGGTTCAACAGCCACTGCTTAAAAACTGGCTGGGGATGCTCGACCGCTTTCCCGTGCGCCAGGCGGAGCTGAACCGGCTCATCATGAGGGAGACCGTCGACGAGAGCATAGAGACGGTGATCGCGGACCTGTACAATCTCTACTTCAGCTGGTACCTCGCATGGCATCAGCAGGATATCTACGCCAAGAACGTGAAGAACGGCGAGGACCTCGTCGCGACCGTGGCCAACAAGTTCGCGAACGGCCTCTCGGACGTCGGGGACGTGGCCCGGGCGCGCATCGTCGCCGTCGAGTACGCGAAGGCGCGCGACCTCGCGGCGACCAGGCTGGGCTACCTTTCGCAAAAAGTGTACCGGTGGTGCTACAACAGGCCCGCCCAGCCCGGAGAGATTATCGAACCCGAGAAAGAGCTCGTACTGCCCGCGCGCGTCCCTGAGAATTTTTCAATTTATTCGACACGCCAGATGAAGATACTGAACCTGTCGCGCGAAGTGCTCGCGCGCACCCTGGAGCGCGACAGGAACGCGCTCCTTCCCGATCTCAATCTCTCACTCTCGTACCGCGCGCGCAACTATGCCCTGGACGGGAAGGACTCTCTCGACCGGTTTCCCTATCCCGTGTACAGCGCGGGGGCGGCCCTCTCCTACCCTCTCCAAAACAGCCTGGGGGAAGGACGCGTGGAGGAAACCCGGGCGATACTGAAGCGCTGGGAGCAGGACCTGCGCGCCTTCGAGCGCAATTACTCACAGAGCGTGGACGAGCTTCGCGATACCGTGCGCGCCTACGAAACCGTGATCAGGCAGGACGAGGAGCTCATCGCCCAGGCGGGCGTTCAACTCGCGGCCGACGAGAGAAAATATCTCCAGGGCCAGAGCGACCTCTACTTCGTTATCCAGGACCGCAACGCCCTCCTGAACTACGAGCTTATCCGCATCACCGACCGCGTGGACGCGCGGCGCATTCTCGTGCAGCTCCTGGGACTCATGGATGAAATCAAGAAAGACAGATAAAACGAAAGGCGTCTTACGGGACCGGATATACGCCGCCGCCTGCCATGAATTCGCGGAGCGGGGCCTCTCCGGCGCGCGGGTCAAATCGATCGCCCGCCTCGCGCACGTAAACCCGGCGTTGGTGATTTATCACTTCGGAAGCAAGGAGGACCTCTACCTCCTCGTGATCCGGCAGATATTCGGGGACATCGAAAAGGAACAGCTCCTGGAGACGCTCAAGGCCTTCGATCTCGCGCCGCCCGAACGGCTCTTCATCGCGATCTACCTCGTGGTGAACCTGTTCCTGAAAAAGCGCGACGAGTATGTGTACAAGATCATTTTCAGGGAGCTTTCGGACGGCGGCCGTTATCTCCGGAAGATCGAACAGGAACAGCTCTTCTCCCGCCGCCGTGAGATCGTGCTCGACATCATACTCGAGGGAATACGCGGGGGATTTTTCGAGACGCGTTACCCGCTCTTCGTGGTCTACAGTATTTTTTCTTTCGTGACGAACCTGGTGCTCTTCCGCCAGATCAACGAGGACACGGTCTGGCGCGATGACCTTGCCTCGGAGGATACGGCCGCGAAGGCACTCGACTACACCGTCGATTTCGTGTTCCGCGAGCTCATGCCCGGTAAACCCGCGCCAACGAGACCCGCGCTGCCCCCGGAATTATTCCGCCTGCTGGATGAGATCATCGCACGAAACTGAAGCGCGCACGATGGATATTTCAAGGCCTGAGAAACCGATTAATCCGGAACAATACACGCCGAAGGAGCATGACGCAATGACACGTAATTTAATTCAAGGTATGATCGATGAATTGAAGGTCCTCAATCGAATTGACAACCTCACCGAATACAAAAGGGCGAAAGATTCGTTCCTGGCAAAAGCAGTCCCGCTTTGCAAGCAATCGAAAAAAACCATGCCGCTCGCCGGGATGATGAAGGAAATGCTCGCTGTGGATTTGTATATCCCCGCAAAAAACGAGGCCGACCTTCGGGAAATTGCCAGGATAGAACGCGAAGCGCTCGCTGACATAAAAAAGCGAATTATCCGGCTGGAATCGTTATTCCGGAACGCAATAAAAGTGAATATTCCGCTCGCCGCCCTTGCATTGATGTTCCTGATCGGCGGCATTATCATGCTCGTGTATATCGGCGGCCATATCGCCTCAGCAGGTGAAAGCGCCGACTGGCCATCCATAGAGGGCCGTTTGTCGAAGATCAGCCTGAGTGAACGACGAAGCTCTTCATCCGCCGGCCACATGGGAACGCGGATAGAAACCCTGACCTATGGAATCGATGCTGAATACGATTACCGTGTCGGCGGCACATCGTACCTGGGTAAACGGTTCTCCTTCGAACCATTCACCGGGGACCGCTCGTATTGGGAAGCGAAAGCAGGGCTTTATGAAGCCGGTTCCCGGGTGAATGTCCATTACGATCCCGGGAATCCCGAAAGCGCGGTGCTCGAAACCGGCGTGTATGAAAGGAACTATATATTTATCGTCATGGGATTGGCATTCCTGGGTATCGGATTGTTTTATACGGCACGGATCGTCAAATTCCAATTTTTCTAAAGATCGATTTGGAGGGATACAGTGACAATAACCATCGAAAAGAGTACCGGCATTCCGACACCCCTCTGTCGCGATTGCGGATCATCCAGATTTGGCATCATTGAAGATCTCTGGATGGAAATGGTTTCCCAATCGGAAAACGATTCAGGCAGCACAATTAAATTCATGTACACCGCACGGGTGTGCGCGGGGTGCGGCGCCACGACTTTTTTCGCCAAGGGAGGTCTGCTGGAAAAAGTAAAGCATCGAATCGTTGGAGATTGAATTCATCATTCCGTCATGAATAGACTCAGAACATCCTCATGTGTCCTGAAACGACGCCTGGAAACGCCAGTATATTGATTCCCCCTATCAGAAGCATCATCCCAAGACTGAGAAGAATGATGACAGACATTTAAGGATTAATTTCTGTTCGACAGCAATTGGCATTCTTGATAGTATTCCCGGGAAAGTGTTGTTGTATAAAAATCCACTATCGATATTAAGCGATACTGTGTTTTTAAATGGATAAATACTGGGCATAGTGTAAACCATCTGATAAGTAACTTCTGCAATTTTGACCTGTTTACGCGGCTGAGGGAATTTCCCGGATCGATGAAGGGAGAATTCGAGCGAGGAGTGGATTTTTCTGTAGCGTGCGTTTATCAGTAATTATAAAAATTCAGGATGCGGGATATTCTTCATGGACATAAAAGCGGAAAGTGATGCTGCCAGGTCTTCTGCTAATGCAGTACCGCAGCGTTCGAAAATATTTTCTTTCTTTTCATTTGAGGTATGCATGTTCCTGGCCGCCGCGATTATTTTTTCTGTTCATGTATACCTAAAAAACGCTGATGAGAAATTACTCAATGAAGGCGTTGCCGTCCGGGGTGTTATAACGGATAAGATAACAAAAATGAAAACAGCGAACAAAGGCAAAGACGGTTATTTCTACGAACACATGTTGCACTACCGCTTCAATTATTATTTTAGAGAATACACGGGCAGTAATATCGTTAATCAGCGGCTTGCGGATAAAGTTAATAAGGGAGATACCATTCTCATTGCAGTGGATGGCGACAACCCCGAGCGATCACGAATAAAATCATCGGATGTAACTACGGGCTTTATATTTACGTTGAAACTTATAAGCATTGTTCCTTTGGTTTTGGGAATCATTTCTTTAGTCGTAACACTGATTCAAAAATTGCGTGAAAAGAAAAAATACTTAACTATTCAGCCTTGATAGATGCCGATTCTTTCCAATAGTCCTCTATTGGGAACCCAAATGTTCCATCAATCTTCACACGTTGTTTTCTAACCGTTGCCGCTCCCCGATCAGTTCGGGAAGCGAATCCCACACCTTAGCCAGGGCGATAAGACCGGGAAGGTATTCCTTCAGCTGACGGCCCGTGATGGAGTGGCATTTATGGCCCATGCCTCGCGAGGGGCTCGCCGAAATCTGCCCGTATATGAGGGACATCGGCCCCATGGTCCATCGCCATTGTCGCGCCAGCCCGCCGAGAAGCCGCAGCGAGGCGTCGGCGCGGCACAGGGCCTCCGCGACGCGTTTCGACGCGTACTGGTAATGGAATATCCCGTTTGCGTCCCCGTTGCCGAACATAAAAGGTACGCTGCCCGGAAAGGGATCCTTCATGGAGCTCCTGTTGATAATCTTTTCCATCCAGCTAGTGCGAAACAGCCACACATCGCACTTTGATTTCAGCATGATCGTGATCTTCGTACGTTCGTCGGCCGTTATTTTCACAAAATAGCCGTCGATTCTTCCCTCGTAGGTCCCCAGGTCGCCGCCGCCTTTTCTTTTAAGGCCCAGCATCTTTGCGGTGATAGCAAGGTCCTTCCGGGCGGTCCGCCTGTTTAGTAGATAACGGAAATCCATGTAGTAGAAATATGCGGCCACCAGTGAAAAAAGCGTGAGGACAAGGATTATATGCAGCATGTCGAATACTCCTTTATGTGATGCAGCCCGCCAGGTCTCCGGTCATTCCTTTATTAAATAAATAATGCATTTTCTTGTATAAATGAAGAAAAAAAATCCGGCTTCAGCTTCTCCCTTAAAACATGATTGACTCGGGTCGTTCGATCCCTCCCATTCAAGGAATGGGGGCAAAACATATACTCCATAACCCGGTAACACGCCTGAAAAGCTTTTATTTCGTTTTCATGGCTTTTTCGTGGCTGTTTCTTTTAGCCGCCATCGTCTTATGGATACTTTTGGTAAAAGATCAGATTGCCCGGGAAAACGCATTTAATAAATTGCCGTTTATTCTATATATTCTTTTAATGACGCTGGCCCTCATTTTTTCTTCTTTAACGATAATGGCGCGCACCGGGGCAAGGTGGAGCCACGTGTCATATTTTCTGGTATATCTTCCGGTGCCCGCGATGCTGCTACCGATTGCAGGGGCCATCCTGTGCGGGTATTGCCTTAAAAAAACAGCGGGAACCGACCTGCCGGAGCTTACCTTCTCATACCGCCAAAAGAGAGGCGGGACCCGCCCCCGGATAAAAATCCGAGGATTTATCAAAAAGTCCCGTTTCATAAAAGCAACATATCGGGAATGGCGGCTCTCTCCTTAATCATCGTGACCCACGCATTTTATCTCATAATGGGCATACTATATTCCGTTGCTGATTGAGTTAAACCGGAGGTTTCGTATGGACCGTGCGCTTTTTCGATCATTAACGCGTCTCATTATTATCGCCATGCTCTCGCTCTGCGTTGCCTGCGGCGGAACGGCCGAGCAGAAAAAGTATCGTGAAGAAATTCGGCTGATGGGAATCGACTTTGACGCCTACGAACTCTTCGATCGCATCGACAAGGGAGACAGGAAAACAGTAGAGCTTTTCCTGAATGCCGGGTTTGACGCGGACGACAGGTTCCCGAAACGACGGGGTGTCGGCAAAAGTGAAATGACGCCCCTTCTCTACGCGTCTTCCAGGGGAATGCTTGAAATGGTGAAACTGTTCGTGGAAAAGGGAGCGAACGTAAATGCGCGTGGTCCTATGTTCCGGGGCAAAGGACTGACCCCGCTTATGCTCGCCTCGAACCATGGATATCTCGGCATCGCGCAGTACCTTCTGGAGAATAAGGCCGATGTGAATATGCGTGTTTCGCCGAACGGGAAAACCGCTCTCATATACGCCTGTGAAAACGGGCGGGCCGATATCGCCGAGGAGCTCCTGAAACACGGGGCAGACACATCGGCAAGGATCACGGGCGACGGAACGACCGGGTCCGAGCTTTACAGCGAGGGTATGACCGCTTTAATGCTCGCCGTGAACGACGGCAAAAGCAAAATCGTCGAACTTCTCATCGGGCACAAGGCCGACCTGAATGTGCGCAGAAAATATGATGGCATGACGGCCCTTATGCTTGCGGTCGGCCAGGGGAATCCCGGCCTTGTAAAACTGCTTGTCGATAACGGCGCTGATATGAATATCAAGAACAACGATGGCGAAACGGCGCTTGGACTCGCGAAGAAACAAAAACGCAAAGAGATTGAACGAATCCTTGAATGACGCTGCCCTCCCCGGCAAAAAGCCCCCGAAGTTTTTCTGATGAGCTCTGCATCCGTGCTCCTGCCGGTGCACATTGTTTACACGCGCCGGGTATTAAAGGTTGATTTTATTTTGACAATATGATAGCGTTTGATAGTCTATTTGGCAACTCCCTTTTTTCACTTTCCTGGAGGTGACTCATGAAGTTCGGAGCTAGCGCCATACTCGAGAGATATGATCCGAAATCGTATGATCTCCGAGGGAGGGTGCGGGTGATATGGTATTTCTTCATGATTATTATCCCGATCCTGGTCGTGTTCGTCGCCGTCATGAACATTCTCGTTCCCCAGGGATTGTTTCAGTTGCTGAACCTGATTATTTTCTCGATAATCATGATACTGCTCGTCAGCCTGTTCCTCGTCGCGCGGGGTTTTTATAATGTTGCGGCGGCCATCCTGGCCTTTGGCGTGCTGGGCTGCCTGGTCGTAAATGCCAGGGTGAACGAAGCATCCGGTTCGGCGCAGCGCTTCCTGGTCAGCGAGTTTTCATTCATGATGCCCATACTGTTTTCCCTGCTGTTCTGCCGGCAGTGGGTGCTGATCGTCGTCTCCGTAATCGCGGAGGTCTTCGTCGTTTACTCGGTCACGACGTCGGCGATCGTCGACCCTGCCATGCGAAACGTCATCATCGCTTCGATGAGCATCACCCTCATCATCTCGGTGATCATCGCCCTCATGATGAATCGCATCAACCAGACATCCAAGCGGCTCAGGGCCGAGGATGCGGAGCGCGAACAGGGAGCGCAGCGCAGCATAAACGCGGGCCTCATGCAGTCAATGCGGGGCGTATCCGCACGGCTCGACGATTCATCGCGGGACCTCTCCGGGGGCGCCCTGCAGTTCGCCGACAACATCCAGGGGCAGGCCTCTTCCATAGAAGAGATCTCGGCCACGATGGAGGAGATTTCCTCCGGTGCCGAGCAGGTGAGCACCGGCGCCCAGCGCCAGTCCGAGCTCATGGACGCGCTCATGAAGCGCATGAACGACCTGGTTGGACTGGCGCGGGACATGGAATCCCGGATCGCCGCCGCCCGCACGCGAACCGACGTGATCGCCGAAAAGGCCCGTGCGGGCGAGGTCTCCATCGGAAGGATGGACGCGAGCATGGGCGAGATCGGTTCCACCTCCAAGGAGATGACAGGAATACTCGGCATCATCAACGACATATCGGACCGCATCAACCTCCTCTCCCTGAACGCCTCGATAGAAGCGGCCCGCGCGGGCGAGTACGGCCGCGGCTTCGCCGTCGTCGCCGACGAGATCGCGAAGCTCGCCGACCAGACCTCGGCGAGCGTCAAGGAAATCGCTGGCCTCCTCGCCAAGAACGAGACCGAGGTCGTCAAGAGCATGTCGGGCGTGCAGGACACCGTGAAGGTCATGCGCGAGATTCTGGCGGGGGTCGAGGAATCTAACAGCATGATCGCCGCCGTCAACGAGGCAATGGAGACCTCGATCGATTCGACGGGAAAGGCGCACGACGCGGTGAAGACCGTGAAAGAGAGGGCCGGGGAGATCGCGACCGCGTCGATCGAACAGAAGACGGCGGCCATCGAGGTCATGAACACGCTCACCGATATCAACCAGCTTTCCCAGGCCAATGCCTCCCGCGCCGAGGACATCACGGGACACGCGAAGGATATCGCCGCCATGTCCAGGGACCTCAGGGATAAAATAACCTCGTACCATGACGAGCGGGCGTCATCCGGCGCGGGCGAGTGAGGAGCGGGCGCCGCCTTTCAGGGATGGGGTCTACAGTCTACGGATGGACGGCCGGTTCCGATACGAAAGATGGTGATAATGAAAACTGCGCGCGAAAGATTTCACACGATCTACGGGTGTGCGCTGGTTGTTCTGGCACTATGGACACCGGCGCCGCTGCACGCCGGCATCGAGACAGAGTATGTCTTCAACCGCGGCTACCTGCTCTACTCCCTGTGCAAGGCGGTTGAGTTCCAGAAGGAGTACTCGGTTTCGCTGGTCACTACACGGGACGATCACGCGGGAAAAATTGTCGCGCGGCTCCGGGAGCATATAGCACGGGAATACGGCACCGACGATTACTTCACGGTATTCGCCCGGCACGAGCGATCATCCCGCTATGCCGGCAACCCGTATTCGAATTACCAGAGAAGTATGAGCCCCGGCGGAATAGACCTCTTCGGTTCCCTGATGTATCCCGACGGCGTGGCCCCCGCCGATACCTATCTGTTCATCATCAGGGAACTGCTGAACGATCCGGCCGTAACCGCCCTGCTCGGGGAGTTGGAGAAATACATCGGGACGGCCATACTGCCGGTGTATGGAGAGAGAGTGAACAGGCTCATCAGGGAACTCGGGATCGACGGACGGTCCCATGAACCTTTCAGGAAGGTCACGATACACTATAGCGCCGCTTCCTTCGGCGAAACGGGTGGATTGTACACCAGCAGGAACCGTACCATAACGATTCCCGACATCACCGACTATCCCGTATTCGTCAACGAATTCCTGCACGCCTTTTCATTCGACCTGATCCAGTATGATAAACGATATAATGCGCTGGCGGCGGACAGGTTCTGGCTCAATTTCAACCGGAAAATGGACGTGGTGCTGTTTCCCTACAGCCCCTTCGAACTGATCGATAATTACCTTGCATTAATAATGTGCCGTCGGGAGGACGTGAAAGTATCCATTAGCGCGCCGTATCTTCAGCTCTTTTATAACAGTTTTACGCCCTACCTTTCCAAGCATTTCATGGGAGACCTGTATGGCAGCTTTGACGCGGCATATTCCGCGTCCGCCAATTATTACGATTTCACTGAAAAAGCCCTGAAAATTTATTCCGGGTATATGGACTCTGACGCGGAAAAAGCCGTATACTCACCGGAAACCGGGATCGGCGATTTTCTGCGCGGGATCAGTGGGGAGGTGTTTCTGGCGGACGGGGATATACGGAGGAATCGGGAGACCATGATACGGGCGCTTTGCGGTCAGCTGTCCAGAGAGTACGGCGCCCGGTTTATTCCGGTCCGGCTCTACGACGATGTCCGGTTTGGCGCCATCTCGGAATTGCAATCCGCCATCAGTAAAACGAAAACGATCCTCCTCCTGCCCAGAAAGGCATTTCTTGATTTCATTGATTCGACGTTTATCTCCGTTCCGCCCCCGGAACGGGTGAATCCCTCCGCGAAAAATTTGCAGAACCTTTGCCGACTGTATTACCTTGTAAAGGGGAACGCGGAGGTCGACAGGGCGCTCATCACCTATTTCGGCGTATTGATAGCGATATGTGATGATTATAGGCAGCTTCCCGGCCTTCTGAGCTCCGGAATGAAGGCCGGTGCTGTCTATATTCCGCGGCGGTAAGCAGTACCGGGCCTGAAACTCCGCGCTTATTTGGTTACTACAATCCGCACATTGAAGTTGTAGTCCGTAAGCTCAGAATACGGTCCTCCCATATTGAAGAAATTAATACCGGGAACATTCGCCTCGTTATCGCGGGACACGGGCCAGTCTGCGGGCGGGTTTGGGCCCACTCCGTCGCTGCAAAACACCGAAAACCCTGCCCAGATTTCCGTCAGTGCGGTGATCGGAACGGGAGACGCCAGGGTTATGGTATTCCACCCTTTGACCAGTGTATGATCATGTTGATAAAGGATTGTCCCTGGATTGATAGTGGTTCCGGTACCATATATCCTCACATTATGCAATTTAGTATCCGGATTGCCGCTGAAATCGCAGTAACAGATTTTAATCGCCGAAAGATCACCTCCCTCGCAGGAAGCCAATTTGGCGGCGTTGAAATAAACCAGGCACTCAATGTCGTCACCCATCCCTCCCATGCCATTTGGTTGATGCGGATCTCCGTCATAATTCAATGTATAATCGACGGCGGGATCATCACTTCCGCCGCTGCAGCCCATGAAAAACAATACGATCGGCAACAGTAATAGCGCGCTAGTCCGTTTTTTCATTGTACACTCCGTGTAAATCGCCTCTGGGGCGGTTATATGGCGGGCATAATAACCAAATCGGGGGGCTTTGGGCAATACATCGAACGGTGTAGTGAGAGGAAACGAGCGAACCAGCGTAGTAGATTGATCGAAGGAGCAGGTTGTCCTTCACGTATTTTTATTCAGCAGGTTTGATATCTCGACCCGGTTGCGCAGCCCGGTCTTCCGGTAGATGTTGTGGATGTGGGTCTTCGCGGTGGGGAGAGCTATATCGCACTCCGCGGATATTTCCCGGGCCGAGAGGCCGTCGTTTAATAGAAGTGCGATCTCGAGCTCCCGGTTTGTCAGCTGGAAGCGCTCCTGGATGTCACCCAGCCCCCTGTTCTCGCGCGCGATGAACATGAAGCCTATCAACTCGCCAATTTCGTTTTTTATGCCGTGCAGGAAGACGTCCGCCGCTGTATTGCCGCGGCTTTGACCGTATGGCGCGACGGAAACCGGCTGGAGCAGGGGGCGTCCCGCGATCAGCTCCTCGGCCTGATTTTTCAACGTCTCCCCGGGGGAGAAAAAATCGTAGATCGTGGAGCCCGGTCCCGGCTTCCCGCTGCATCCCGCGTTATCGTTCGTGAAAACGATTTCCCCCGTGGCGTCCGTGACGAATATCGCGTCGTGCATGCCGGCGAAAAGCTCCACGGCGGGATTGGCGGGAACGAGCGTCATGAGCCTATACCTGATGATGGCGAAGCGGATACCAAGCACGAAGGTCAGCAGGCAAAACAGGTTATAGAAATGGATCCCGGCGTCGGAATTCAACGCTCCCGAATGGAGTGAAGAGAAAAACAGGTGCAGCATCCCCGCCGCGCCGGCAAGGCCGGAGAGGACGATCACCGTCGCTTGTTTTTTAATGTGATCCTTTTCGGCAACCAGGCGCCAGCGTATCGCGAGCGCCACGCACACGCCGTAACAGCCCAGCAGGTAGGAAAAGAAGCATTTCGCCCAAACGGAATCCTTCATAATGATTTCCCAGCCCCATGTCGTCCTGGTGAATCCCGAAACGACGGGCGCGAAGGACATCGCAGGAAGCGCGAAGACACACGGAAGCAGGTAGAGAGAAGCAATCACGGAGCGATTCCCGGTAATCGACACTGCTCCGGTAAGCTCCAGGAAGTATCGAACGCCGAGCATGGTGAATAAGCAGGCCATGAACGCGAATACCCGATACCATACCATGCAGGCGGACTCGTCGGACGATATGAGGAACTGGATCATCACCGCCGAGTATACGGTAAAGGAAGCGGCAAGCAGGGTGTATATCCGGTTTAGCCGCGACTGAGGGTTCATGCGGTAGATGCTCACGGCGCTTTCAAGGCATATGAAGGCGGTGATCAGATATGCGGTAACAATTATATTCATCGCTTTCGCCGGTATGTAGTACCACCCGTGTCCGGCGGTGTCAATTATTATGATGCAGCATACCGCGTCTTCTTTCCAGCCGGACTCCCCCGCCATAAACCAGCTACTCGGCAGTGTACTCTTCAAAGCAGCTGCCCTTCACCGTCAAAAAGCTCCAGACAAAGGGCTTAAAATTTGCGGATATCCTAATCCGCACTTTTTTCAAAAGCCCCGGCAACACGGCCTCCCTGCTGTTCAACAGATTGTGCATAACGGTGATGAAAAGTCAACGAAGAATTAAGGCGATCAGGAGGTCCGGGATTCCTGTGGCCCACGCTTCCCCCTGGAGTTTTCCGCTTGTTGGACGAAATTATCGTGAAGAATCAGGGATTCCGCCGCCTTTGTGGGGTGTCTATTCGGCATCATTCCGGTTTTCCGGGGGACTGGCCCGCAGTTTTCCGGCTATTTACACGATGTGTTCAAGAAAAGAACGTACTGAAACGTAAGTATCCCGGGGGTGGTTTGGCGGGCGTTAAAACCCGGTGATGATCTTGCCGCCGCCACTGCCGGGGGTGACGATCCCCGACTTCGTCCGGGGCTCGCCTTTCGGGTTGCTGATCGCCTGCTGGACCTGCATCATCAGGTTCATGAAGTAGGTCTGGGTGGCGATATACTCTTTTAGAAGCGGATTCGCGGTGACCTTTTCGGTGAGCTCCTGGAGTCGCTTCTTCTCGTCGGGCTCGATGGGCGCGCCCCGCGACTCCTTTTCGTACATCGTTTCGCTGAAGCCGGCGTATTCCTCGAGCAGCTCCCGCGCGGGCGCATCGGCGTCCAGCTTGAGGCTGACCTCTTCGTAGCGGCGGTAGAGCTCGGTTCCCTTTATGAGCAGGCCCAGGTCGTTTGCGGCCCTTAGTATGTCTTCCATTGAGACGCCCCCTGTGAAAATCGGTATCCGGAACGGCGACGCGGATTTGTCAATTACGCACAAGGGCGCCCGGATGGCAACGATTTTTCCCCTCCGCCCGTAAGAGTATCGGCCCCCGGCCCCCTCCGCGGCGCGGAAAAAATATTGACAGGGGGTGGCTTTTGCTGTTTCATTATCAGCGCAGACTAAAATGCGAGGACGGGGAACGATGGCCGAGATCAAGGAAGTGCTCGAGGACGAAAACAAAATTAGCACCGTCGTGGGCGACGATATAGAGCTGCGGGGCAGGCTCGTGTTCAAGAATTCCCTCAAGCTGAAGGGCTTTTTCGAGGGCAAGATCGAATCCAAGGGGCACCTGATCATAGGGCAGGAGGCCACCGTGAGCGCTGAGATACGGGCCGGGGTCGTCTCGGTCAATGGACGCGCGAACGGAAAGATCAAGGCGGCGCAGCGGATCGAGCTTTTCAGCAAGAGCGTGACGAACGCGGACTTGGTCACGCCGGAGCTCACCATAGACAAGGGGGCGGTTTTTAACGGCACCTGCGTCATGTCGGATAAGTGAGGCGTCCATGCGCCTTCGTCGATTAACGATCCCGATCCTGACCGCCGGACTGCTTATCGGGGCGGCCGCGCTGCCGGCATTTGCGGAGGTATCCGGACAGGGGAATGTCCCCCGGATCGGCTTCGGGCTCGGGGGCGGATACGGGTGGCATGACCTCCAAAATGCGAGTTCCAACGGAGCCGGCAAACCCACCGGCAGCGAACAGTTCACCGGAGGGTTCGTTTTCGAAGGCATGATTTCCGAACACATGGGGCTTCAGGGAAGCCTCTGGTACTTTCACGAGGAGATGAAGTTTCCTTCCATGGAGGGGACGAAGGTACGCGATTACTCGACGGGGTTCACCATACCGATGCTCGCGATATTTCCTTTTCACGCATGGCGCTTCACCTTCGGATTCCTCGCGGGGATCGAGTTTTTTCTCATGACCTCGAACAGGTACTCGATCTCCGGGGGAGGAAAGACCGAGAGTTTCGACGCCCTGAAATTCATAAACTACCAGCAGCTCGCGATCGCCGCGGGCATCGATATACGTATCGCCGTGTTCCGCTTCGTCGACTTCTTCGTATCCGGCACGGGCGAATATTTCATGACCACGTTTTCGAACGATCCCTCGGGCGGCGCCGATCGCCTGTACGGGTACGTCATCCGCACCGGCGTCATGTTCCGCACCTACCACATTTTCTGACCTGTATTGAATCGGAGAGTTGCGTCTTCTTAATCGGCGGCAGCGGGCGCCTCGCCCGGCGGGTCCTGGCGCTTTTTCAGCACGCATTCATTAATGGCGTCGATGAGCACCGATGCGCCGTACGGCTTCTGTAAAAAGCCGGCCGCCCCCGCCCTGCGCGCCTCCGCGATCCGCTCGTCTTCCGCGAACCCGGAACACAGGATCACGCACACGCGGGGATCGATGCGCTGCAGCTCCGCGAAAATCTCGAAGCCGGACATCCCGGGAAGGGAAACATCGAGCAACACGGCGTCGATTATGCCGCGGTTTTCCCGGTACAGGTCAATCCCCGCGTGTCCGCTCGATGCGGTATACACACTGTATCCGCACGACTTCAGGATTCCCTGGGCGACGCGCAATAGGGGCTTCTCATCATCGATAACGAGTATGCACGCCTCTGCCGGGCCGGACGCGAGCATGGGGCCCCGGCCCGTTTCGGTGCGGTCCTCCCCCGCGAGGGCGGGCAGGAAAACGGAAAAGACCGATCCCTTCCCCTTCTCGGAATACGCGCTCATGAACCCGCCCAGATGCTGGACTATCCCGTACGCGACGGAAAGCCCCAGTCCCGTTCCCTCCTCCTTTTTCTTGGTGCTGAAGAAGGGCTCGAACACCCGCGCCACCGTGTTCTCATCCATGCCCACTCCCGTGTCCCTGATGTCGATCTTATAGTAGGTCCTGTCCCTTACGGCCCCGGGATGCATCAGGACGAGGATATCCCCTGCGACGACTTCCCCCAGGCGGACTGTGAGCGTACCCCCTTCCTTCTGGTCACGGGGGCGCATGATGGTCATCGAGTGGGAGGCGTTCACGCAAAGGTTCAGGAAAACCTGCTCGACCCGGGTGGGATCGGCCATTACGCGGCGCGGATGCGCCGGTTTCTCGAATTCGAACGCCACGCTTTTGGGAAAACTGTTGCGGCACATCTTCGTGACGTGCTCGATCGAAAGCGCGATGTCCACCGGGACGAGCACCAGCTCCTGCTTGCGGGAGATGGAGAGGAGCTGGCGGACGAGATCGGCGGCGCGCGTCGAGGCCTCGGAGGCGGTCGCAAGGTACTCGCTGACCGCTTCGCGCTGTCCAAGGGTTTCCTTTGCCAGCAGAATTTCCAGGAGACTCAGGCTCCCCATGACCCCGCCCAGCATGTTGTTGAAATCATGGGCCAGCCCGCTCGTCAGGGTACCGATAGCCTCCATCTTCTGCGAGTGAACGAGCTGCGACTGGATGCGGTCCCGCTCCTCCTCGGCGCGCCTGCGCACGGAGATGTCGCGAAAAATTCCCTCCACCCCCGCGACCCGTCCCGACAAATCATGGTAAAAATGACTGCTTGTGGAAATGAGGACGGGCGATCCGTCTTTCCGGCGCAGCGTGATTTCGTAATCGGTCACCGATCCCTTTTCCCGAAGCGCGTCAAGGAACACCTGCCTTTCATGGGGATGATAATAGAAATCCTCCGCGATGCTCTTCCCCAGGCAGTCCTCGACCGAATCGTACCCCAGGACGTGGGCGAAGCTGGGACTGAGCATGGTGAGCAAGCCGTCAGGATCGCTTTGGTACACCACGTCCTGGATGTTCTCGATCACGTTGCGGTACTTTGCCTCGCTCAGCTCGAGCTCGACGTTGGAGGCGAGGAGCTCCTCGTTGGTCGCTTCGAGCTCCTCCAGGGCCTCCTGGAGCGCCTTGTTGTTCAAATGGAGCCGAATTTCCGCGAGCTTGAGCTCGTGTATGTTCGTGAGCACTCCCCTTATGCCGCGAAAAATACCTTCCTCAAGAATAGGCCTGCTGAAGCTTCGAACCCACCTGGCTTCCCCCGAGGCCGTCACTAACCGGTAGTCGTCGGGCTTCATGATTCCCCGGGAAAGTTCGGCGAAGCTCTGGGCGATGAGGGGGAGATCCTGGGGAAGGATGAAGTCCGCAAAGTTCCTGCCGGTGTAGTAATCGGCCTCGTAGCCGGTGATGCCGCGAATAGCGGGACTCACGTATGTAAGAGTGCCCGCTTCATCGGTCGAGAATATCACCTCGTCGATGCTCTCGACCAGCGTCCGGTACTTTTCCTCGCTCCGCCGCAGCGCCTCGCCGGCCAGCCTGCGCTCGGTGATATCGGTTACGAAGGCGAGTGTCACGGGACCGTCGGGAAACATCACCTGGGCGATATTGATTTCGTACGGGAAGCGGCTGCCGTCGGCGCGAAGACCCGTCATTTCATAGATCGTGGGGATGGCCTTCCCGGCCAGCCGGTCCCTGATATAACGCCTCGCTTCATCCCGGTTTTCGGGGGCTATGAATTCCAGCAGGCTCCGGTTCGCTACGCTTTCTGCCGGGGGCATCCCGGTCATTTTAATGAACGCCTTGTTAACGTACAGAACAATCCCCTCCCGCGCGAGCACTACGGGCACCGGTGAGGATTCGATGAGCGTGCGGAACTTCGCCTCGCTGTCCACGAGCAGCGCGTGGGTCGTGATGAGCTCGGCGTTGGAGGCTTCGAGCTCCTCCATTGCCGCCTGGATCTCCTCGTTCGTACCCTCGAGCTCCTCGTTGGTGCGATTCAAGATTTCCTGGGCCTTTCGACGCTCGACAATTTCCTCGCGCGCGCGCTCGTAAAGCTCCCGGTTGACGAGCACAAGATCGGCAAGTTCCTTTTCGCGCGCCCGCGTCTTCTCCAGTGCGTCGTGAAGGAGGTTGATAAAGAAGCGCAGGAGCACGGTAATCGCCGCGATCGTCGCCAGCGTTATGATGATCCGGTTGAAAAAGAACTCATCGTCAGATCGCACGGTCTTTATTATGGCAGCGCGCTGCAAAAACGCGAGAATAAGGTATGAACAAAGCGAAAGTCCGGCTACCACGAATGGTCCCGTCCCGCGCCGCATGAGCATTGCCGCCAGGAGAATTGCGAGCACGTATAATATCATCGCCGGCGCGCCCATACCGCCTACGTAATTCCCGTACACGGCGGCCGTGAGTATGAGGACGACGGGTACGAAGCGGCCGATACGCCAGCGGCCGTTTCGTACCGCGAGAATCATCCCTTCGAGACAAAGGACCGAGATCAGGGCGAACCACAGGAGCGTATCGAGCGGGATGGATGAGACAAGAAATCCTGAAAGCGAGATGAGGACGAACACCACGGATATCGCCCCCATGACCAAAAGCACTGCCCTTGTCATGTATTCACGGCGCGCGTCATCCGGATTTTCCGATGACGGCCGGGTAAGCCTGTTCCAGGTTTCCTGTATCCGTTTCATTAATATAACGCCGTATCACCCTGCGGGTGCAGCCTGTAACGTGGATAATGATAGCAGGATTTTATTCGGGCGCAAGTCATTAATACCGGACGGTGCACCGGCCGCGGCCCCTGCGCGAAGGCCTGTATCAGCCCCTTGCGATCAACTCGTGGAACGCGGACAGCATTCTCCCCGTAAAAACGCCGGGCGTGCCGGTCCCGACCGCTCGTCCGTCGATCTTCACCACCGGCATTATCTCCGCGCCGGTGCCCGTGAGGAAACACTCGTCGGCGGTATAGAGATCGTACGGGGTGAGCGCTGCCTCCCGTGCGGGAACGGCACGCCCCCGGGCAAGTTCAAGGACCGCGTTGCGCGTAATCCCCTCAAGCGCGCCGTGCGCCGGTGACGGCGTGAGGAGTTCGCCGTTGCGGACAATGAATATGTTGTCGCCGGTGCATTCGGCGACCATTCCGTCGTGATTCAGGAGCACGGCCTCCAGGCAGCCGGCGCGCAAGGCCTCGGTCTTCGCGAGTATGTTGTTGAGATAATTGAGGGATTTGATGCGCGGGTCCAGTGAATCCGCCGGCACCCGCCTGAGCGAAGCTATTATAATGGCAATCCCCCTGTGGTAATTCTCCTCCGGGTACAGCTGGATATCGTCAACGATGATGATCACGCTCGCACGCGGGCACTGGAGCGGGTTGAGGCCCAGGTTTCCCTCCCCCCGTGTGACCACGAGCCGGATATAGCCCTCCCCCCGCGCGTTCGCCGCTACGGCAGCGCGGACCGCGGATTCCATCTCCGCCGGGGTCAGGGGAATTTCGAGCGCGATTGCCGCGGCGCTCCGGTACAGGCGCTCAAGGTGCTCCGCGAGCCGGAAGACCCTGCCATGATAGATGCGGATTCCCTCGAACACACCGTCACCATAGAGAAGACCGTGATCGAAGACCGATATCTTCGCGTCTTCCCTTTCATAATACGCGCCGTCAATATAAACTTTCATAGTACCTCCCTGTCCGTATAGACGTCCCGAAGCAAAGCATAACCCTCGCCGAATCGCTTTTTAAGGACACGATCGAACCTGCGCACGATCTTCATAATATAGATATCGTGCTTGATGTAATCCTCCGCGAGCGTCACGAATCCCACGTTCCGGCTCCATGCGCCCTCGACCCTCCCGTCGTCGAAAATGGTCGCCATGAGGGCCTCCCGGGAATCGGCCACCACGACCAGCGTGCGCCCGCCTTTCTCCTGTTGAATCGTGTCCTCGATGGGATGCTCGAAGAACATTCCAGTTCCCCCGGGGGGGTGCCCGAAGTGAACTACCGCGATTTTCACCCCCTCCCGTTCCCGCTCACCTAATGCGGGGGCGATAATGGCGATCTCGCCGGGCCAGCCCGATACGAGGAGTGTGTGCCGCGCTCCGGTCGTGAGGCGAAGCGCTCGCACTGCGAGGGAGTCGACGTCCTTGAGATTCCAGATGAATGATACCTCTCCCGCCGGGTTAAGCCTTGAAAGCTCGCGCTTCAGTCCGTCCAGGGTCGCGCCCATGCGCGCCCGCGCACCCTCGACCAGATCATCCGCCCCCCTGGGCACATAGCGCCGCTTTCCGCCCTCATCGGTCACCGATACCGCGTCCCGATCCAGGAGCCTGGCCAGCACTTCGTATACCTTCGAGCTGGGGATGCCCGATACGCGCGCGACCTCGTACGCGGTCGCGGGGTTCGACTGGATGAGCGCCATGTAGGCGCGCGCCTCGTATTCTGTGAACCCGATCTCCTGGAGGCGCTCGAGTGTTTTATTAACTACCATGGTAGTTAATATTCTTCCAGGGTATATATTCTGTCAACCGGTTTTTAAATGAAATACTGTTCCCTTGAGCGCAGCCATTTCATCAGCTTCGAGGATGTCGATCTGAAGGTTCTCTTCGAGGAGGACATCAAGGTCTTCGCACGCCTCCATGTCGAACCCCACGCTTACCTTTTCATCGACGAGTTCCAGTACGCGAGGGAGGGCGGGAAACAGCTCAAATACCTGTACGACACATACCCTGGAAAAAAAATCATCATCTCCGGTTCGTCCGCGGCCGATCTCACCGTGGAAGCGGTGAAATTCCTGGCAGGCCGCATCTTCCTTTTCACGCTGCTGCCCTTCTCGTACGGCGAATTCCTGCGCGCCGTGAACCCTGACCTGCACGCGCTCTTCGAAGGGATGGCCCCATCCGCGCCCATCTCCGAGCCGGTGCATAAACAACTCATCGCGGTCATGCGCGACTACCTGCGCTACGGCGGTTATCCCCACGTCATCACCGCGTCGAGCGACGATGAAAAGCGTGAAGTGCTGAAGAACCTGGTGAACGTCCTGTTGCTCCGGGATATACGCGACGTGTCGGGCATCGCGGACGAGACCGTGCTTTACAAGCTGCTGCGGCTCCTGGCCTTCCAGACGGGAAGCATGGCCTCGTACACGGAGCTCGCGAACGCATCGGGCCTCAGGGACCGGCGCGTCCGCGAGCACCTCGCCGCGATCGAGAAGACCTTCGTGCTGCGGCAGGTGTACCCCTTCTTCTCCAATCCGCGCACCGAGATCGTAAAGAACCCCAAGATTTACTATCTTGACATCGGTTTGCGCAACGCCGTCATGAACGATTTCCGGGGAGCGGACGAACGCGCGGACCGGGGAGCGCTCGTGGAGAATTTCGTGCTCACGGAGCTCTTGAAAAACGGCCGGCAGGTTAAGTATTACCGCAGCAAGTCCCAGGCCGAGGTCGACTTCATCCTGGACGAGCGCCTGCCGGTCGAGGTGAAGGCAACCCCGGTCAAGGGTGTTTCGCGCTCGTACCGCGCCTTCGTGGACCGCTACGCACCGGAACGCGGCTACGTGCTTTCCACGGGCCCGTCGTCACGGCTCATGGTGAAGGATTGCGTAACGCACATCGTCCCGGCGTATCTGGCCGGGATGATTGAGTAGGATAGGATTAATATCTAGGAATTTGCGTTCTCGTTAAGGTGAAAACCCCCTGACATAACCATGTTTTTCGGAAGTGTGCTCCTCAAAAATGATCACCCCTCCCCGACAGAAAGCCCCCGTCGGAGGGCTTAAAATTTACGCTCGTCGCTATGCCAACCGCTGCCATCATACCAGAAGTCCGCATAACGCTTCGATACGATGTCCGTTGTTTTCAGTACAGTCGTACCATCTTTATCAAGACAGGAAACCATCAGCACACTATCGGCGCTTTCATTACTGTTGATCACACGGGTGATCTTTCCCATCACCGGCGACAATGAACAGCTTTGTGTTTTTTTATCGTTTCAATCAACGATATCAGCGACATTGTGTTCTCCTGCTATGATCTCAAACATTCATATAGGCCGTTCGCACTGAGTCAGCCTGTGCTCATTGTCCGTTCGCGTTGAGCGTGCCTGCACTGAGCCCATCGAAGTGTCGAACCATGAACGGCTCTTGCCTTCAATCTCATTCTTCGACAAGCCTGTCGAGGGGCTCAGAACGAACTGACTACTGTCACCGTTTCGCCGTGAGCGGCTTCGGCAGGTTCAGGAAGCGGATAGTCTCTTGATCCTGTCGGTGCGTGCACACTATCTTCTGCCTCACACCGACAGGTTGAAAACCTTAACTACAGCTGAATCCTGAAAATCGTCTCGCTTCCGTCAGGAAAAGTTGCGTGCAAACGTACATCCGACTCCTTGATCGCCTGGTTTAAAGCTTTTGAAGATTTGACAAAAAAAGTATAGTTGTAATGCACCTGGGTTTCATATGATCCATAGATAGTCTGTTTTATGGGAACAAAGACATTCCCATCGTAAAGATTATTCCCCTTTCCATCAACAAGCATGAACTTCATCTTGAGTTCGCTGAAAAGAAAAGGCATGTTGTACAGAATGGAGAAATAAAGGTAGCGCGATTCCTCATACTGCATCTTGTCAAGAGAATCGGCGATTTTTATCTTCTCCTCCTCTTTCAAATCGCTGTTTTCAACAAGCATACGTCGGCCATAGCGTTTGAACTCATCAAATCCGTACTGGTTCAATATTCCTGCATAGACCTCGGCCTTTCCGTACTTGTCACTTTGTCTCGACGAGTCCTTTTCTACCGGAAACCTGCTGATGTTTGGTCCGAGGAACAAAGAAACACATGATGAAAAAAATAACACCGGAACAAGACACATAATCAGAAACATCATTCTTCTTTTCATTGAATTCTCCTGTAATTTATATTTGCTCAAATTACTCAGCAGCATCTCATTAACTCTTCACTCTCATTCTTTTTCTCCGTCTCATCCTCATCCACTCATTGCACTTACTCGCCGTGGGCGCTTCGGCAGGCTCAGCACAGGCTCGTCGAACTGTCGAAATGCTCCGTTCGCTGCTGTTTGTTTGATTTAGATTGGTTGCATTTCATTTCACTACAAGCCTCATGTTTTAATAATATAAATATCTAGGAAATTGCGTCCTCGCCAAGGTGAAAGCCCCCTAACATAACCATGTTTTTCGGAAGTGTGCTCCTCAAAAAAGATCACCCCTCCCCGACAGAAAGCCCCCGGCGGAGGGCTTAAAATTTTCGCCGGCCCCCAAATCGCGCTTTTTCTTGAAATCCGGACAAAACGGCCCCCGACCATTCCCCAAATTGTGAATAACGGTGATGAAATGTCAACGTATAAACGAAGCAACAGGGAAGCCGGTATTGTCTACGGCCCCCTCTTCATGGATCGGAAATACCCCTTGTAAAGCGAGCACTCCCGCCAGATCCTGTACCATGTTTTCTCCGCGAAATTCGCGAACACCACGGAAGGAAACATCCGCGCGCCGCAATCGGGGCATTGTTTCGGATTGTTCTCGAACGAATTAACCACCAATGAACACGAATAGACACGAAAATGATTTAAAGAACAATTCTCTCCCACTCGAGTTTGGTATTTTTAAAATTTAATATTATCCCGAGTTTCAAACCAGTTACCCTGAGAATGGTCATGCATTAAATTTATACCCTTAAAAATACATTTTATTTTCTTCTTGAATTACTCATTCTATCTATGATTATTCCTAAAAATACAAATAATTTTGAGGGGAATTAAATGATTACTAGTCGCGTCCTTCTTTTTACGCTACTCGCCGTTATGATCGCAAGCAACGGCCGCCCCGTGAATGCACAGGATAAAATGTCGATTGCCATTCTTGATTTTGAAGCCAACGACGTTTCCATTTTCGCCGCAAAAGCAATATCGGAATTTATCAGCATCGAAATGGCCAAGAAGCAAGATATCACCGTTATTGAGCGGGCCCAAATGAAGGCTATTCTCGATGAGCAGGGTTTCCAGCAAACAGGATGTACCGACCAGGCATGTGCGGTAAAATTGGGAAAGCTTCTCTCTGCGCAGAAAATCCTAATCGGCTCGCTCACAAAAACGGGGAATGCGCGCGTAGTCTCCGCCAAGGTTGTGGATGTCACTACGTCAAAGATAGACTTTGCGGAATCAGAAAAGTGTCTCAAGGAGGAGGATCTTGAGCTCGCATCGCGAATTCTCGCGGTGAAACTAATAAACCAGATTTCAGGAAAAAATTATTCTATTCCATCAAGAACCTATCAACAGGATGAGGAACGAAATCGATTCTCAATAAATATGGCATTGAGATACGGCATGATGCATAATGTTAAATTACCGTCTTTGGAAATTAGCAATGATGGAATGGTAACAAAAAAAGCAACAAAAGCTTCTGATGTTTCATCGCTTTCCCTGGTAGTTTCACCTGCTTTCCAGATTTCAAATATTTTTGGTATCGCGTTAGATTTTAAATACTTATTCAGCATAGATCCCAAGATGGCTTCCTCCATTTATCAAAACAAAACTGTAGGAAGTGAACAGATTTTTGTATATTTTCAACACAGAGGAAGAATTGCATCCAAAGGGTATGGAGTTTGTATTAATCCGATTATTTTCTATAATTTAAGTGGTTTTTCTTTTCACCTGTCTACAGGCATGGGTTTGGATTATATAATAATCGATGAATATGCTCCGTATTATTCATTTGATCACCGTATTGGTTCAACTTCTATATATTCTCAAAATGGATATCAGAAATATTCAAGCTATGGCTATAAGCCTTTTTGTAAAGCCGAAACAGGTGTGGCAGTATATATGTCAAGATTTGTAGAAATTGCATTTGCAGTAGGAATAAATTATCATTTTGCATCTGAATTGGTCACCGATATTAAACTCCGCAATGATGGAACCAGTTCGACTGGCTCTCCACCTCAAAGCTGGAAATCGATAAAGAATAACTATAAGGGAAACTACCCGCCGGAATATTACATTCAAGGCGGACTCAACTTCCGGCTTTTCTAGCCGTCCAATCCATCCAACAACAATGAAAAAAGGCCGCCCCTTACGGGACAGCCCTTTTCTGATTCTTTATAATTGAATGCTTAGAGACTAGCCCAGCTCCGCCATGATGGCCGGGATGACTTCGAACAGGTCGCCCACGATACCATAGGTGGCGATGTTGAAGACCGGTGCTTCCGGGTCCTTGTTGATCGCGACGATGCACTGCGAGCCCTTCATACCGGCCACGTGCTGGATCGCGCCGGAGATGCCGGCCGCGATGTAAAGCACGGGGGCGACGGTCTTGCCGGACTGGCCCACCTGGCGGGCGGCATCGGTCCACCCTGCGTCGACGACGGGACGGGACGCTGCGTATTCGCCGCCCAGCTTCTTCGCGAGGTTCACGATGATGTCGTTATACTTGTCTTTTTCCTTGGTCCCGCGGCCCCCGGCGACGATGATCTTCGCCTGGCTGATGTCGACCGAGCCGGCCATCATAGCGACGATTTCCTTCGTCGTGCGCCTGGGTGCGGAAATGGCCGCCGCGACGGCGGTGACGCTGCCTGCGCCGCCCGCGGCTTCCTTATCAAACGCGCCTTTCTCGAAGGTGACGACAAACTTGTCGGTCTTGATCGAACGCTGTTCCTGGATCTTTCCGTTGTAGGTGTTGCGGTTAAGCACCAGTGTCCCGCCCTGCATTTCGAACTTGTTGCAGTTCGATACGATACCGGCGCCGATCGCGAGCGCGGCCTTCGCGGCATAGTCGACACCGTCGTAGCTGTGGGGAATGAGCACGCCCTTTACGTCCTGGGCGGCGACCACTGCCTTCACGGCTTCGGTGTACGTGTCCGCGTTGTAGGCTTCGAGCTTCGCGTCAACTACGGAAAACACCTCGGGAATATACTTGGCAACCTCTTTGGCGAGGCTGTCGTCCTTGTAAAATACCGCGGCTGCGGGAGCTGCGCCCATGGCGGAGGCAATAGCCTTGGCGGCCTTGCAAAGCTCCAGGGTCGCATCGCTCAGTTTGCCGCTTCTCTGTTCCGCGACTACTAAAATTCTGGCCATTTCAAAACCCCCTTATAGCACCTTGGCTTCGTTTTTCAGTTTATCGACGAGCGTCTTCGCCGCCGTCTTCGCATCCCCGGTGAGGATTTCGGCTTTGTGTTCGGAGACCGGGAAGAACATCTTCACGAACTTCGTCTTGGAACCGGCTTCGCCCAGCTCCGCCGCGCCGATTTCGCCGGCTTTCTTGATATCGAGTCTCTTCTTCTTCGCCTTCATGATGCCGGGAAGGGTGGGATACCGCGGCTGGTTGATGCCGGACTGGATGGTGAGAAGCGCGGGCATCGCGATCTCGGCAACCTCGTTGAAGCCGCCCTCGAGCTCGCGGTTCACCTTCATCGTCTTGCCGTCGCCGCCCACTTCGATCTTCACAACGTTCGTGCAATGCGGAAGACCCATGAGGTCGGCTATCATGACGCCCGTCACCGCGGACTGGTCGTCTTCGGCCTGAACGCCGGAGAGCACGAGGTCGACGCCGCCAAGGCTGTCGATAGCCTTCTTGATGGCCGCGGAGACAACGTAGTTGTCACCTTCGTCAACCTGGGAATCCATGACCTGGATGCCCCAGTCGGCGCCCATGGCGAATGCCTGGCGAATTTCCTTGGATACGCGCTCGGGGCCGGAGGAAATGATGATGACCTCGCCGCCGAACTTTTCCTTGAGCTGGAGACCTGCCTCAACCGCATACTCGTCGAAAGCATTCATCTTAAAGGCAATCTGGGATTCATCGATCTTGGCGTCGCCAACGATCTTGAATTTGGATTCCATATCTGGAACCTCTTTCACTAAGACAACTATCTTCATTGTCCCACTCCCCTTAGATAAAATTTATGAAAATGCACATGGCTAAAAGGCTGACACACCTTCCGGCAATGGTACCGGGGGGACTTTTCCTGTCAAGAGTAATTAATCCATTCATGTACGCAATCGGGGTAATTGAGCAGGTTTTATTAGGGGTCAGAGAAGGCCCCCCGGCGAGGAGGCCCCGGGGCGGACCGTCCATGCGGCGCCGTACTATCGGGGCATGGCGGGCCGGAGTTTCGCGGCGAAACCCTCCCCACCCGGCAGGATATTTATTTCTTCCATAAAAGGGCACGGATCGCACACCCCGGAACAGCCGCGGAGGCACTCGATGTATTCGAACCCGGTCATGTGGTCTTTCCGGATTCCCTGTTTCGCCGTCGCTATTCAACCTTCCTCAAGAGGGCCTCGATATCCACGCCAAGTCCCTCGATGAAGGTGTTGCGCGCGAGGTCCCTGCGGAGAAGCGCAATGTTATATCCGAGCAGCGCGCGCGCCGCGACGTGTTCCGCGCGCGTATACGTATCGAGCGCCGTCTTGAGGTTCGTCGACTGGACCCTTCCCCGCTGGAACTGCATGAGCACCTCCGCGTAATACGCCCGCGCGAATTCCCTGGCCTCCCCGGCCTCGCGGTACACGGCATGCGCCGATGCGCAGTCCTTTATGCGCGCGGCGACCTCGTCGCGAATCTCGCGCTCGATCTTCCTCAGATTCTCCCGCTCTACGGCGGCGTTCCTCCCGGCCTCCGCCTCGTCGGCCGCGGCACCGGAATCCCCTAACGGGTAGCGCATTTCCATACCCGCGTAATACTCGACGGCCTGCCGCCCCTGCCCCAGCGTTCCCGGGTACGAGTCCGGGTCGTACCCGTTCCCCCCGGCGCCCAGCTTCAGCATAAGCGAGGGGCGCGCGCCGTTAGACGCCATCTCAAGTTCCAGGCCGGCCCGTTCTACAGCGAGCTTCCGCGCGCGCCAGTCCGGGCGTTTCGCGAACGCGTCGCGGAGCGCGGAATCGAACGGAACATCGGGGGCGTTCACGGTGAAGGCCTCCTCGATCTCAATCGCGCCCCCCGGCGGAATGTCGAGCGCGCGCAGCAAGGCGCTCATGCATTCGTCAAGCCTCCTTTCCGACGCCGCCGCCGCCATGCGCGCCTGCGAGAGCCTGCAGTTCCACTCGTACGCCTCCTCGGGCGCGGCGAGTCCCTGGGTCAGCTTGAGCGCCAGCATGTCCCGTATCCCCGTCGTGCTCTGAATATCGGCGCGTGCGGTCGCCAGTTCCGCGCGGGCGTCCGCAACGTCGTAGAACGATGCCACTGCCGCGGCGATAAGGACGGCCAGGCGGGCCCGCACGACGGCCTTCTGGATATCTGCCTGGGTCCCGGCCCTTTTCTTTTCCAGCCGGTCGGCGCTCCCGAACGCGTTTTTAAATAGATCTTGCGCGATCTCGAGACGCACACGGGTGTTATACACGTCCCCGCCGAAATCGAACCTCTCCCCGCCCACGAGGAGACGGGTTTCGGGCATCATCGCCAGGGAGCTGTCCAGGGTCGCCCGCAGCGTCGTGCCGGTGCCCAGGCGCTGCTCGATTCCGCCGTATCCGCGCGCGGTCGACACGCCGTCGGTGGACCGGGTGAACATGTTGTAGCTCACGCTCCGTCCCCCCTCCGCCCCGGCGATGAGCAACGGATCGTACTTCGCCCCGTTCCTGAGCAGCGCGTCACCGGCGCCTTCGTATTCGATGAGCAGGGTCTTCACATCGCTGTTGCCGGCCAGGAGCCTTTGTATCGCCCCGCGAAGATCGATGCGCGCGGGCCTCGCCTGTGTTTCCCGGTCGCTCACGGCGTCGGCTTCGATATTTTTTACCGCGGGCGCGATCGCACGGTCCTCCGCGAAAACATGTGCCTGGAAAAGCATCACTATCGCCAGGAAGAGTATCGGCCCCCCGAATCTTTTCAATGTTCCGGTCATGACTTCCTCCCCGCACGCATTTTTTTCACGCGCGTAACCCGTGACGCCACGGCAACGGCAGCGGCATTTTCGGGCGCAGATATTTCAGGTTCGCCCGGACCGCGCTCCTTCACGAAGGAATAGAGCACCGGTATGAAGAAGAGCGTCACCGCGGTGCAGAAGAGCACGCCCCATCCCATGCACAGCACCAGCGGCCGCATGAGCGGAAGGTCGCCGCCGATGCCGTACGAGGTGGGGACGAGCCCCACGAACGAGGTGAGCGAGATGAGAAGGATAGGCCGCACGCGGTCGGTCGCCGCGGCAGCGATCGCCGCGGGCTCGCGCGAGGCGCACTCCTGGTTGAGCTGGTCGATCATCACGATCGCGTCGTTCAGCACCACGCCGAGCAGGCCTATCATCGCGACGAGCGAGACGAAAAGGAGGGGCATGCCGTGGATGAGGAGCGTAAGAAAAACCGCCGCGAGCGCGAAGGGGATCACGGTCATCGTGAGCACGGGCTGCAGGTAGGAACGGAAGAGTATCACGAGCAGCACGTACATCGCCGCGAGCGCCACGCCCATCGCCAGAAAGAAACCCCTCATACTGAGCGCCGCCTCCTCCTCCTGCCCGCCGAACTTCACCGTGAGACCCGGCACCCCCGCCGCCGACGCCGCGACATGGTCTTTCAGGAGCGCGTTCACCGCGGAGGGCGTGTTCTTCGTCTCATCGACGCTCGCCCGGATGGTGACGGCGCGCCTTCCCGCAAGGTGATAGCGCACGGGGGCGCCCTCGTGTTCCTCGAGGCGCGCGACGAGCGAGAGCGGAACGAGCCTCCCTTCCGCGTTCGAGACCGGGAGGGCGAGTATGCGGCCCGCGTCCTGCCTCCCGTCCCTCACCCGCACGCGGAAATCGATTTCCTCCCCCTGGAGGCGAATAGAAGTCGCGACGATTCCGTCGAAGGCCGCGCGCAGGGTACGCGCGACGTCGGCCGCCGTAAGGCCCGACCGCGCCATGGCGTCGTGGTCCAGGCCGACGCGCATCTCGGGCTTGCCGGGTGCGCTGTCGGTTTCGATCCCGTAGACGCCGTCCGTCCCGCGCAGGAACGCGAGCGTGTCCGCCTCCAGCTTTGCGCGCGCGGCGTCGTCGTCGGTGATGAAGGTGAGCTCGACCGCGCGCCCCACCGCGAACCCGTACTGCTCGATATCGAGCCGCGGGAAGCCGCGCTGCTTCTTGATGTCCGCGAGCAGGGGCCGCAGCGCGTCCATCATTTTCTCGGAGCGCACCGCGCGGTCGGCCGAGGGCAGCAGGTAGACGATGGTGATCGCGTAATTCTGCCGCATGCCGCCCACCGCGAGGTAGTCCGCGCTCATGGTGTGGTGGCCCGCCTGGGTGACCATGTTCTTCAGGCATTCCTTCGGCACGGCGGCGAGCACCGCGCCCTCGACGTGCGCCATGAGGTCCGAGGTCGCGGCAAGCGAGGTGCCGCCGGGCGTCTCCGCGACGATGGCGATGATGTCGGGGTCCTGGTCCTCGTCGAGCTTGAAGTCCAGGAAGAGCGCCGCTGCCGCGAAGGCGGCGGCGAGAAAGGCGAGCGAGGCGCCGATAAACTTTTTCCTGTTCCGGATCGCCCATTCGAGGCGGCGCGCGTAGGCCTTTTTCAAATCATCGAGCCAGCGGAGCCGGCGCGGCTCCACGAGGCGCGCCTGCGCACGGCACACGTGGGCCGGCAGGAAGAAGAATCCCTCGATGAGCGAGGTGACGAACATCATCGCGATCACCACGGGGATCTGGTGCATGAAGCGGCCCATGATCCCGGGGATGAAGAGGATGGGCAAGAAGGATACGATGATGGTGAGGCCCGCCGCGGCCACGGGAAGCGCCATGCGCCGCACCGCCTCGATGGTCGCCCGCACGGGGGGCATGCCGCGCTGCTTGTAGAGGTAAATCTTCTCCGAGATCACGACCGCGTCGTCCACGAGGAGCCCCAGCACGATGATCATGGACGCGAGCGAGACCATGTTCATGGTCATGCCGAAAAGCGCCATGAGGCCCATGGTCCCGAATATGGAAAACGGTATCCCGAACGCCGCCCAGAAGCCGCTCACGCGGTCGAGCATGAAGAACATGACCAGGTACACGAGCGCGAAGCCTATAAGGGCGTTAGCCGCCATGCTGTCGAGCATGCTGCGCGTGAGGACGGAGAAGTCGTACATCTCCTCGATACGGACATTGGACGGGAGCGTCTTCCTGGACGCGTCGACCGCCTCCCGGATATTTTCGCTCAGCGTGAGTATATCGGCCCCCTCTTGCCGCGTGACCATGAGCGCGATCGCGGGCTTCCCGTTGCCGCGGTACAGCACGGCGGGCTCCTCGAAGCCGTCGCGGATCACGGCGATGTCCGAAAGCCGCACGCGGTATCCCTCGAAGTTCGCGCTCACGATCACCTCGCCCACCTGCGAGGGGCGCTCGTACTCGGCCAGGGTGACCACGGTGCGGTCGTCCGTGTAGGAGTCGAGCGAGCCACCGCTCTCGCGGACGTTGCGCGCGCGGATGGCGTTCACCACGTCGGCGACGGCGATGCGGTCCCGCTTGAGATCGGCGGGGCGCACATCCACCTTCACCTCGCGCTTCCGGTAGCCGATTTTTTCGATCGTACCCACGCCCGGCACCTCGCGGAGTTTCGCCTCGAGCGCCCGCGCGTGCGCCCTGAGCTCGAGCTCCGACGCGTCCCCCTGGACGGCGAGCTCGAAAATCGGGTACTCGTTCGTGACCTCCTCGATGCGCGGGCGCGCGCTCACCTGCTCGGGAAGCCCCGTGACGCGCGCGACGGCCTCGCGCACGTCGGCCTTGACCGCCTCGGGATTTTTCGCCTCCTCGTCGATGCGCACCGCGATGACGGACATCCCTTCCATCGACACGC
Organism: Spirochaetota bacterium; assembly: GCA_004297825.1. Classification (NCBI taxonomy): domain Bacteria; kingdom Pseudomonadati; phylum Spirochaetota; species Spirochaetota bacterium. The sequence goes on along the minus strand of SCSX01000093.1, from coordinate 69,428 downwards.
TCGTGAGCGCGCGGACGTTGCGGACGCCCCGAAGCTCGTCCTCTATCCTGCCCGTTACGTTGACCTCCACGTCCCCGGGCGACGCGCCGGGATAGACCGTGGTCACCCGCATCATGTACATGCTCATGTGCGGCATTTCCTCGCGGGTGAGCGTGAGCATCGAGAATACCCCGGCCATGAAGACGAGCGCCACGATCATGTTGGTGATCCGGTGGTTCTCGACAAAAAATTCCACGAGTTTCATCATGACGCCCCTCCCCGCCTAGAACGCTTCCTTGATGATCACGTAGAAGTTCACGTTGCCGTCGCCGTCCACGCCCGCATCGAACCTGAGCGCGATGTGCTCGGACTTCTCGGCTATGAAGCGCAGTCCCGCGCCGCCGGCGTATTTCACGTTGTGCGCGCTCATCTCATGCAGCGAGGGCGCGACCTGCCCGGCGCTCATGAAGGCGGTCCCCGCGAACCTCCAGAATATCGGGTAGCGGATCTCTGCCTGCGCCGCCACCAGGTCGCGATCGCGAAACCGCCCGTCGAAGTAGCCGCGCATGATCTGATCCCCGCCAAGGCGCGGCATGGACTGGAAGGGCACCGTTCCCCACGAGAGCTTCGCGACGGACTGCAGGGCGAGCACCATCTCGCCGTAGATTCGCAGGAATGCGCGGGCGTCCGCCTCGAGCTTGCGGAAGTCGTACTCGCTTCCTGCCTCGTCCAGGTGCGCGAGCGCCTTCACGTCGAGGTACACGCCGCGGTACGGATAGAACACGCTGTCGCGCGAATCCCACGTGACGACCGCGCCCATTCCCGAGGCGTGGGTTCCGTCACCCCCCGGAATTTTTCCGGAGTCGAGGAGCCCGCCCTTCTCGGTCTTCATCATGTCGTCGTAGAGGAGATTCACGGCCGGCCCCGCGTAGAGATTTTTCGCGAGCCTCACGGCGAAGCTCCCCTGGAAGTTCGTCATGATATCGGTGAAGTCCTCGTCGTCATCGCCGTGAGTATCGGGCCCCAGGCCCCAGAAGACGTTGGGGAAGCGGCTGAAATCGAGCCGCGTCGAGAGCCGGTACTTGTTCCTGTCGAAATACCGGTCCGCGGAGACGCCCACCGTCTGCTGGTTTTTTATCGTGACCGCGCCATACAGCGAGTACTCGTCGGGCTTGAGCGAGGGGTCCGATAAATCGGGATTGTGGAACACGAGGAACGCCCAGCCAATCCCTACACTCGTCTCGGGCAGGTAGAAGGGGATCGCGAACGGGAGATAGCCCCACTCTTTTTTCTCAGCGGCGTCCCCGGCGGGTTTGGCCGCTTCGGTTTTCTCAGCGGGTTCCGCGTCGGCGACGGCGGGGGTGCGGTAAAAAGGTGCGGTGAACAGATACGCGCCCAGGAAGGCTGCGTACAGGAATGTGCGGCGTTGAGCGGTCATCATCATTTCCTCCCTCCGGCGGTATCGGCGCCGGCAGTCGATCGGGCGTTTAATTCGTTAGTTTTAAACATCTGTTTTATACCAGTGTTTCAAATAAATCCCCCCGCCGGATTCGTCAAGAAAAAATGCGAAAAAAACGGAATTTTCCGCATGGACGCCAACTGGAAAGGCGCCCGCGGATGAATGCATTGTCCAGGTTTATCATGGAGCGCGTCAAGGAACGGCATAAAGTTATTGCTTTTTAAGCCGGGCGCGATATGCTCCACCCGGTTCCCGTGAGTTTCGCGCACGGGCATTGCGTGATCGACACCGCCCCGAAAAGGAGCATCACCTATGAGGAATAGACTCACGGCATTTTTCATGATCGCGGCCATCGCGCTGTGGACGGGACTCGCGGACGCACAGACGGCCCCCGGCTTCGCGCTGGAAAATGACAAGGGGACCATGGTTTTCAGGTCCTCGCTCAAGGGCAACCTCATCATCTCCTTCTTCGCGAGCTACTGCAAGCCCTGCGAAAAAGACGTACCGCTGCTGGTGGAGCTTGAAAAGAAATACGGCAAGACGAAGAACCTCACGCTCATCCTCATCACCGCGGACCTGAACGACGGCGAGGGCAAGGCGAGGGACAAGGCAGCGGGATTCATGAAGAAGATCGGTGTGAGCCACGACTTCCTGCTGGACGTGTACCACGTCGCGATCAGCAAGTATAATCCCCAGAAAAGCCTCCCCTCCACCTTCCTGGTGGACCAGAATGGGAACATGCCCTTCCAGGAGATAGGTTTCCGCGAGGATACGATGACGCGGCTTGAGCAGGCGATAGGCGCGTTGCCGTAGAAGGCGCGGATTCGAATCCGCGCCTTCCACTCAAAATTTCATTCCTGTGTCTTCATGCTCCCGAACTCGAGATACGTGCCCATGAAATTCAATTCGCTCCAGTACTCCCAGCGGCCGAAGCCCAGGTAGACGGCCTCAGGGTTTTTCGATTTCGGGGGCACGACAATGGCAAGGTGCCGGTTGCCGGGCTTCAGCTTCACGTTCTTCTGGCATATGGGTTTGCGGTGGTGATCGAGCAGCACGATCCGGAGAAGACCCGAGGATTCCGTCGTTTCGACGTCGCATTCGGTCTTTCCTTCCCCGGCCGGATTGAAGGAAACCCTCAGGGACGGGGCCTTATACGCCGGGGCGGTGTAGCTTTCCGCCCACGGGTTCTTCACGCCGGTGAGGGTCGGGGCCGCGGCGTCGGTCAGCCTTGAATCGATAGGTCCGATAAACTCGAAGGCGCGGGGGACCGGTCCCACGAACAGCCGCGGCGCCCCGCACGTGTCTACGACGAACACGCCGAAATTTACGCCCGAAACCCCGGCATACCCGATCTTGCCCGCTTCGGGCGAGGTGAAGTAATCCGCGATGAATGCCGCGCCGCTCATGCCGTCCGCCCGGGTGTAAAAGAGATCGAAGTACCATCCCGAATACACCGGGGGCCCGCCGGTCGTTCCCGGCTCGAGCTCCGCGATCATGTACAGGAAATTTTTCATTTCGTCCGACAGGGGAACATTCGCGAGTTCCCGTTCCGAGATCGCCTTGAGCACCGAGAGCGTTTTTAACGTTCTTTGGAAATACGCGAGCGATTTCGTCCGGCCTTCCGGATCAATTACCGAAAGCACCTTCGTCCCTCGCGCGGCGTAGTCCATGAGCGCGGCGTAGACGGCCGGCAGCGGTTCCACGAACCCGTCCGGGATCCGGCACCCGCCGAAAAAATAATCCTGGGCGGCCATGAGAACGTAATTGTGCTTTACCTGGCCGTAGGCCGCGACGATTCCGTTCAGGCGAAGGTCTTCGTACGCCCGGTGCTCCATTACGGAGGGAAGAACGCCGTCGGCCTTTGGTCCCATTTTCCGGATGGCCGACATCCACGCCGAGTAGAGATCGCCCGGGTCCTTCGCGGTGTTCGCCGCCTTGCGTGCATTTTCCAGCGCGGGGGAAAGCTCCGGGTAGCGCGCCAATTCCGCCTTGAGGTAATTCTTCGCGCGGTCGCTTCCCAGCGCATACCCCATATCGCAGACGCTTACCACCTTGCGCTCCTTCACCGCGGGGTCGTGGACAAACCGGAGCGCCCCCGTATCGGACGTTATGCGCGGCCCGAGCATGGTGCAGATGGCGGGAAGCTCTTTGGTTCCGTTCGGCATGGGGTGCGTGTTGACGGTTCTCGCGAATCGGCCCCCAAGCGCCTTTATAAAGCGGCCGGCCGCATCGCCGTCGAGATTCACGATGCCCGCGCTCTTTTTTATTTCCGCCACGTCCCGCAGGGAGAGATCCTCACGCATCCCGGCAAGAAGGTCCCAACTGCGCTCGACCAGCGCAATTTCGCCGGCGGCCCCGGAAGATTCCGCGAGCGCGGACAGGGCGAGCGCGGCGAGCACCTCCCGCGGCGTCTCCGACGGATCGGGAACTTCCCCCGGGCACGAGCTCATGCAGGAACGCGAGGAGAGGTTGAACTCCGTCCGGGAAAGCCACATCGCGCCGCGAAAGTACCTCTGGAAATCTTCATCCGCGTAATGCCCGCGCGGCGCGTACTGGCTCCAATCGACCTTTCTCATCCTTCCGAAAAGGGAAACGGTTTTTATGTCCTTCGCCTCCATCGCCATCGCGTACAACGCCTTCACCTGGTCGTCGGTCCGGAACTGCGACGGAAGTACCGAGCCCTTGAGGAGCGACGCGGCAAGGGTCAGATATACGTCAAGGTCGTGAAGCGTGTCCGCGGGCAGGGTCGCACCCGGGGAAGCCAGCCGTGTCCGCATAGCCTCGATTGCTTTGTTCAACGAGGGCTCAAGGATCTTTACTTCCAGGTCTTTCAGTATTTCATCGTTCGATATGTAAATCGCGTGCATGATCGAATCGATCGTCACGTACACGGGTATCTCGGACTGATATATTTCGTGATACGCGTATCCGTAGTTATCCATTTCGGTCTTGGGCAGTACGACGAACCCGTTTTTATACAGGATCGCCCTTTCCTTTTTCTTCAGCAACAGCCGGTCATTGACCTGTTTGAAATATTTCGGATCGGATGCATGATCCCAGGCAACCCGAGGATTCCTTGTGAGAGCTTTTTTTTCTCCAAGGATCGCCTGCGCGGCGCGCTCTATGTTCGACGCGGCGGTCTCGCATGAGCTTTTAGGATTGAGGGGGGATTTTTTGAAAGCGCCCGATTCATCGGACCCGTAATGGTTTTCCCATGAATCCGCTTCGTCCTGGGCGAACATCGATCCGCTCGAAGAATGGAATACCGCGGCGACATTGAACGTCACCAGCAATGGAACCGCTATGTAAAGAATCGCGCGGAGTCTGTGCATTGGATGCTCCATTAGGTTATCATTATAGTGAATATTCCATTCGCCATCAAGAAGAAACTCCCCCGCCGGAAACGGCGCATCGAAGGCATACTTCCCGTGAAGGCCGGCACTCCCGATTCATTCCTCACTCCATAGCGGGAGCCCCGTCGTCGCGTCGAATCCCCGCACGAGGGGCTCGCCCTGCAACTCCGTGACCACCAGCTCGCAGGCGAAGATGCGGCACCCGGCGACGAGGTGGCCCCCATAGGACCGGCCCGTATCGTCGGCCAGTGTCACGTGGGCGTGGCACGCGGGCGCGCCGTCCCGGATGGAGACGGTTCCCGTGAGGGAGAGGATTTCGCAATGCCCGGGGAACCGGAGCTCATGATAGATTTTTGCGTTCTGCTCATAGTAGGCCACGGCAGCTTCGGAGAGGGCGCCGATAGCGTCGATCCGGGCCATGGCGATTCCCCGTGCGCGGCAGCAGGCGGTTATGCTTTCCAGCAGATCGGCGCCGTGCGGCAGACGGCCCACGAACACGCGTCCCGTTTTGAATTCACGCATTGAATGACCTCTTTTTCCGGGATGAAATAATACCAAACAGGAATTTTATCCTTCTTCCCCGGGTAAGCAACTAAAATATTTCTATTAACTGGTCAATCTCCATCTCCCCACCCCCTGCGTTCCAGCCAAACTCGCTGTTCCGGTAAGAGGCTTTCCATTTTTCAGAAACGATGCGCAACGTGAGGGCGCCTTTCATCGAGCTCGCGGTCCATGACGATTTTAAAATACGAGGCGAGCGCGAAGCGGTGCATACGCACAAGCGATACCGATACTCCTTTTTCCGCCGTGAGGTAGAGAAAATACTCCCGCGCGTTGCCGGTACATATCCGGTCGGCCGATATTCCCTTCTCTCTGACGAACCAGGCGTTCGCGCGCCGCAGCGCTCCCAGGTAGGCTTTGACGGTTTTGCGGGAATAGCGCTTGAGGACGAGCGCCTCCCTGAAGCGCTCCATGCCGGGAGGTTCGATGCTATTCGCGTCCCGCTCTTTATCGGAACCCGGTGAATTGTCTTTGAACCATGCTGAGATCTCCGTGAACGCATACCTTGTAACTTTTAGTTCGTTTAGAAAATAATCGCGCACCCTGGAGAAATCATGGAAATCGATTTCGCTTTTTTTCGATTTGAAATACTCCATCAGATCCAGGTTTGAAATATACTTTGGGCTGCCCTTGTGGGCGTATGTATCGAGCAAATCACGAAGTAATTCGATTTTCATAAAGACACAGTACCTCCATTAAAAGGATAACACATTCTCCTAATGGTTAATACGAATTTGAGTCCAGAAATGCTAAACATTTTCAGTTAATGCGAAGATATTTTACTTTATTTTGGACAGATAATCGTATATTCTAATGGTTATTACGAATTTCGGCTATTTATAGTTGTACGCAAGCCTGGCCGATGATTTTGTATTAAAATAATTCCGGCATCCTTGCCGGAAATGAAAAGATAGGCAATAAGTTATAATGAATCCTAAAAATAAATATGGGGGCTAAAAACCAATATTTTAATAATTTTCAAATTTATTTATAAGTGAGGTAAAAGACTATGACAATTGACAAATTGGAAATCGCAGAAACCGTTAATCGATATTTTGCTGCACTCGATAAACGCACTTTTAACATAGAGATATTTAGAAATATCTTTGCAAACAACGCTACTGTTGAACGTCCACATGGTCAGGAACTTGAAGGACCTGAAGATATTTCTTCAAACCACGAAAATAGCATGAAAAGATTCAGAGCAACACAACATCTTACAAGTGGATTTATTATTGACTTAACCGATGAAATAAATGCCAACTTCCGATTAAATTTAATCGCTATGCATTTATGGAAGGAGGGTTTGGGCGACACGAGTGTAAAAAGCCAAGATAATTATTTTCTCGCCGGAGGGGTAGTTACAGGGAGTGTTACAAAAACAAGCGATGGCTGGCGTATTTTATCAGTTCGTAATGATATTGTTTGGAGGCAGGGCGTCGGATTTCAGCAGATACTTGAAACAAAATAGCGCCTGAATTTGTGCTAAAGAAATTATTAAAGAATTTTAGTCTATTGCAGTTATTATATTAATCGGTGAGAATCTAGAATTATTTGTACAACAACGCCATCCGTGGCTTTGCTTTTAGTGCCTATTTTCGGCCAGGCCAGCGTACAACAGCGGCTATACGCTCCTGTGCGTCCTCACTGCGTTCCGGGCGCTCCTCGGCCCTGCGGGCACATTTGCTTTTGGCACACGTTTTTGCTACGGCAAAAAGATGTGCCAATCGCTACGCGACCAGCAAACGTCGTATAGCCGCACCGTTAGGTGCAATATTTTGGCGCTAATGTGATTTATAAATAGAAATGAGTATGGAGGCATTATAATCCTATGAATAAAAATACTGAAACCCCCATAAAATCGTTTGCATCCTCAAAGCAATGGAAGGAATGGCTTGCAATGAATTATGCCATATCCAATAATGGTATTTGGCTTCGAATTTTCAAGAAAGATTCCGGCGAGGCAACGATCACCTATGATGAGGCATTGGATGAAGCTCTTTGCTTTGGTTGGATCGACGGTCAGAAAAAAGCGTATGATGAAAAATCGTGGCTTCAAAAATTCACGCCACGCAGATCAAAGAGCATATGGTCAAAGCGAAATAAAACACGAGTGGCCCAGCTTGTCGAAGAAAAGCGAATGCAACCATCCGGACTCAAAGAAATAGAGACCGCAAAAAAAGACGGCAGGTGGGACAAGGCTTATGATTCTCCCAGCCAAATGGAAATTCCCGCTGATTTTCTATCGATACTTAAAAAAGACCAAAAGGCCTACGAATTTTTTAAAACACTGAATAAGGCAAATACATATTCAATTGCTTGGCGATTAGAAACAGCAAAGAAGCCAGCGACCAGACAAAAACGGATGCAAATTCTTCTGAAAATGATGAAGAAACGACAAAAATTACACTAATTTTTCGTGCATTACTAGTGGAATTAAATACTGTTTGCCTAATGATCCGTGCAGAGAGCACCAAAATACTGCACCTAACGAGTCTGTAGGAAAATCCTAAAGACGTGGAAATTAATTGACTTTTCAGAGTCAATACCCCATCATTAAACAAATTCACGCAATGAGGTACGCCATGCCTCGTTATAAGAACTACGATTACGCCCAATCTCTCCTTCTTCCCGTCAATTTCAAGGAACAAATCATCCCGGGAACGCTTGAGTACACGATCCATTTCATCGTTGAAGAAAAGATCGATATCTCGCCGCTTGAAAAGCGTTTCAACAACGAGGAAACCGGTGCACCCGCATACGATCCGAAGATATTACTCAAGATCGTTCTCCTGGCCTACGCGCGAGGAGTGATCTCTTCGCGAAGAATCGAGCGTCTGTGCAGGGAGAACGTGGTGTTTAAAGCGCTTTCGGCAGCAACTGAACCGGATTTCACTACGATTGCGCACTTCATTCGCTCAATGAAAAACGAAGTACGGCAATTGTTCTCTGATGTGCTCCTTTACTGCGTCGAGCTCGATCTCCTGGGTGGCACCACCTTTGCGCTCGATGGGTGCAAATTGCCTTCAAACGCGTCCAAGGAATACAGCGGCACCTTTGCCGACTTGAAGAGGAAGCGGGACAAGCTGGAGAAAACAGTCCGCATGCTCGTGAAGCAGCACGGGAAAAATGATTCGCGAGACAGAGAAGCCAAAAAGCGGGAAAAGAGACGCGTGGCCCGGATGAAGCAGAAAATCGGGAAGATCGATTCTTTCCTGGCAGGGGAGAAACCGAAAGTGAAAACCCGCCAGGGGGAGAAACAAAGCAATATCACCGATAACGAAAGCGCAAAGATTAAAACATCGAAGGGTGTAATACAGGGCTACAACGGCATGGCGCTTGCCGACGACAAGCACCAGGTGGTCGTAGCGGCAGAGGCCTTTGGGAACGGACAAGAGTACGAGCTTTTAAAGCCGCTGGTGTCGACGGCCAAGGAGAATGCCCGGTACGCGGGTCTGGGGAAGCGTTTTTTTGAAGGGAAACGCCTGATTGCGGATACGGGTTCGTTCTGCGAGGAGAACATCAAGTATCTGTCCTCGGAAAAGATAGACGCCTACATACCTGACCAGCAGTTCCGGAAACGCGATCCTCGTTTTATAGACAGGGATCGCTATAAACCCCCCAAGCGGTCTCTTTACACGAAAGAAGATTTCACTTACTTCATAAAATCCAATACCTTTGTCTGTCCCGAGAAAAGAATCTTGAAGTTTCATACCCGGCAGACGTTCAACAACACTACCGGGAGGGTGTACCGTGCGCTACTCTCTGATTGCCGAAAATGTTCCAGGAGGGAGAAATGCCTCCGTTCCGTAAACACCCGGCAGCGGAGTCTGTATGTGATCGAGAAATATTTCAACCGCAACTTCTCGGAAGAGATGAAGGCGAAGATCGATACGCTTAAAGGCAGGAAAATATACAGCGCCCGCATGGGAATCATCGAACCGGTGTTCGCGAACATGTGCAGCGCCAAGGGATTGAACCGGTTTACGCTGCGTACGAAAAAGAAGGTCAATGTGCAATGGATGCTCTACTGCATGGTGCACACTATAGGAAAAGTATGCCGGTATGGGTAGATCGAGCATGGTTCCACGTCTAAATGTGCACCGATAACGGGATTTTAAGAGGAAGTAGAGAAAATAATATATTGCGGCAATAGGATCTTCATGGTAAAAGGAGATTGACCAGTCACAGGGGGGTTATTCTACAGGTTCAACACATGGTGTACGTGCTGCGCTCGCGAAACCCATTTCACAGGTGATGAACCGACAGCGCTCAATACACAAGCGCAAGCTTCGTTTCCCTGGCGGCCCTTGACGCTTTCCCGCCTTGACGGTTCCTGGCGGTCATTTTCTTCATCCAGCCCTCATCCGTTTTCCCCTGGACGACGGGGAGCATCTCGTCCGCCAGGTAGAGGGCCTCATTTACGTCATGCGTTACGTACACGATCGGAAATGAGAATCTCCCCTTGAGGTTTTTCAGCTCCTCGCGAAGCACCCTTCGGGTCATGGCGTCGAGGGCCGAAAAGGGTTCGTCAAGAAGGAGGACCTGCGGCCTTCTCGCCATGGCTTGGCAGATGGCGCAGCGCTGGCGCTCGCCGCCCGACACCTTGCCGGGTTTGCGCGTGCGCAGGTGGCCGATGCTGAAGAGTTCGAAAAGATCGTCCACGTCTTTTTTATTCACGGCGGCAAATGCCGCATTATCATATAAATTCAGATGCGGGAACAGGGTGTAATCCTGAAAGACATACCCCAGCCGGCGCTTGCGCGGCGGTACGTTTATCCGGCGCGATGAATCGAACCATACCTGGTCGTGGAAAGTAATTATTCCCTCATCGGGCGCGTCGAGCCCCGCGAGCATGCGGATGATCGAAGTCTTCCCCCCGCCCGAGGGCCCTATCATCACCAGCACCCTGCCGTCGGAACATTCGAAGGCCATATCCAGATCGATAAATTTAAGCCGCTTTCGTATGGTCACGCTCAGGGACATTATTTCTTTTCCTCGTTGAGTTTATTCACAAGAAGAAGGAACGCGTAGCTCATAGGAATAAACGCCAGGGACAGGAGCCCGGCCCCCCGGTAATCCATCGCCTCCACCGCTTCATAGATCGCGATCGACGCGACCCTCGTTTCGCCGGGGACGCTTCCTCCCACCATCATCAAGACACCGAACGCGCCCATGCTGTGAAGAAAAACCAGCACGGCCGCGGCCGCGATCCCCGAGATGCTGTTCGGTATGACGACACGGAAAAACGCGGCCTTTTTAGTCAACCCCAGCACGTATGCGTTTTCGAGGAGGCGGCGATCGATCTTCTGAAACGCCGCCTTCATAGGCTGCACCGCAAACGGGATGCTGTATACAATTGAAGCTATGACAATACCGGTAAAAGTAAAAAGAAGATACCCGCCTGTCAATGAAGTCCACGCCCTTCCCGCGAATCCGTGCGGTCCCATGACGACAAGGAGATAAAATCCAATCACCGTGGGGGGAAGGGCCGTGGGGATATAGATAAGCGCTTCAATGAATGTTTTGCCGCGCATCCCGGAAAATGCGATGAAATATGCCAGTGGCGCGGCAAGCGCCACCAGCACGACGGTGGTAAACATTGAAAGCTTTAATGTTAATAACAGGGACTGGAAATCCATCTATTTATAGCCGTATTTCTTTTTAATCTTTTCAGCTTCCGGCGACACCAGGAAAGTCGCAAACTTGTCCGCCGCGTCGCGCTTTTCCGTGCTTTTCACCACGCAGGCCGACTGCACTATTGCGGGAGCCTCGGCCACCGCGTAGTAGCCGCCCTTCTTTCCCTCATCGGAAAACGCTGCGGAGAAGGCGCAGAATCCCATGTCCGTGGCGCCGGTGGAAGCATACTGGAAGGCCTGCGCGATATCCTGTCCGTTCACGAGCTTCGGCTGGAGAGAATCCCACAGTTCGGCGCCCACAAGCGCGCTCTTCGCAGCCAGGCCATACGGCGCCGTCGCGGGATTTGCTATGGATATCTTATTCACACCCGGAAGCGTGAGCGCTTCTCTCCAGTTGGCGGCAGTGCATAATTCCTTCTTCCCAGACCAGAGAATCACCTCGCCCTTCGCGTACACGAAAGGAGTCAGGACTTTACCTTCCTTCAAAAGAAGGGTCGGTCTCTCTTCGTCGGCAGAAAGAAAAATGTCATAGGGGGCGCCGTTTTTTATCTGATTATAGAGCGTCCCTGACGAGGTGAATGTCGTTTCAACCTTTATTCCGGTTTTGCCCTCAAATTCGGCCGCGAGTTCGCCGAATGGCTTGATAAAATTAGCGGCGACACCCGCGCTGATCTTTTTAGAAGACGGATCCCTGGTGCATCCGGATATGGACACGGCAGCAGCGACAATGCTGATCACTGCGATTGCCGCGACCCGTTTATAACCCGGACTCTTCATTGTGCTCTCCTTGATGCAATCTCTTGCGAACATACTATTGAATCAAAAGATATATATGAGTTATTAGGTCAAATTAAACATAGTAAAAATACCAGTCAATGAATTTCTCTCCCCCCACTCCCCGCGCCGCGGCTGATACGCTTTGTTCCTGCATAAAGCTTCACGACCTTCTGAAACGATGCTCGTCGCGAGGGCGCTTTTCATGGGGAAGGATGATAATATGAACACATGGTATATTTATAAAAAAATAAACTTTTTATGGTATTTGTTGTTGACCATAACATAGACTCATGGTATATATTACCTTAACCTTGTTAAGTATTTGATCCTTCATCCGCGGATTCCGGGTGAAAGATGTCCAGAAGGCCGTGCGCACACAGCATCTCTTGAGCGATCGATTCGAATGAGGCCCGGCGAACTACAGGAGGTATGAATATGGCGACCACAATCAGGCTCTTCATCGCATATCTCTCCCTCGCAATCGTACTGGGTTCGTTTTCGTCATGCATTTTAAGCCCCAGGCACGACACTGCCTACTCCCGGAACCAGGAGGCGGACCAGGGCAAGCCCGTCGACCAGGGGGCGATCGTTTCCGGGATAGGGCAGTATCGGTACGATATCCTTGTCGAGGGCATGGGCAGGTACAGTTTCGACCGGCTGGCCTACGGCATGGGCCAGAGCAACATGATCCACCTGATAAATATCATCTCGGACGTGAACAAGCTCGTCGCGCTCCTCAGTGAGCCCCATGCGATCTCTCCCGAGGACGTGGTGGACCTCATGAATTACACCGACCAGGCTATCGGCGTGGAGAATCCGCCCTCCGACGATACGCTGGGAAAAATCGCGAACCTCATCAACAACGTCAACGACATGAATTACTTCAAGGAGATAATCCTCGGGGTGACAGACCGGAACGGGAAGACCGGCATGGAGCGGCTCACGATGGTGGTGGCCCTGGTCGACGAGTACCAGAGCACCATGCCCACCATCCTGAACCAGGTCGCCTGTACGCCGGCGGGCCTGCAAACGCTCCTGCGCATCTTCAACCAGACCGACGACATGAAGGACCTGGTGACAGTGATTAACGGGACCACCAACCTGATAAACGTGACCGGGGTGATGAACAACATCACCAATTTCGGCAATCCCGACGACGGCACGGGCGCGCTCGTCGCGACCCTCAACCATACGACCGATCCCGCGCGACTCGCCTTCGTCATTAACGGCCTGGCGGTCACGGGGGTGATCAGCAACGACGACGATTTCGAGCTTCCCCAGGCGAATAACAACTGGGCCGTGAGCGGAAACGCACACTGGCAGGTCACCTCGTCCACGGCCTTCAGCGGGAGCAGATCGCTGTGCGCGGGCGTTGCGACCCTGAATCCCATGGACGACAACGAGACGGCCTCGGCCGAGATCGTGACGCGGTTCACGACGGCGGGAACGATCAGCTTCGCGCGAAAGGTGAGCACCGAGACCAACTGGGATTATCTCAAATTTTACGTCGACGACGTCCTCGTGGACCGATATTCCGGCGAGCTTCCCTGGGCCGAGCTGACCTACGGCCCGTACGCCGCCGGGGTGCACAGGCTGCGGTGGGAGTATGTGAAGGATGCCTCCACCAGCGCGGGCGAAGATGCCGTGTACATCGACAAGGTCGTCCTTCCCGGGAACCGCGGCGCCGATCTGCTTCCTTACATGAAGGTGGCCATTCTCCTGAACCAGCTTTCGCTCTCCCACGAAACCACCATCGCGGAAACGCTCAACAGTCTTAACGCCGCGGGGCTCGATAATCTCGTGTACATGGTCAACCATACCGTATATCCGCCCAACCCCGATGTCGTGGAACCCAGGATCGTGTCGATCGTGAACAACCTGAGCGACATCGACACCCTCACCCGCGTGATAAACGGGCTCGAGGGCGACGCGCCGCGCCAGATGACCGATATCATGGATTTCATCGCGGACGTGTCGAAGGTCTACGGCATGGTCGACGGCCTTGCGGGGAACCCCGGCGAGAAGCTCTACAGGATTGTCAACGGGGTGACGCCCGCGGGGACAGTCGCGCTCATGCGCTTCCTGGACGGCATATCCCTCGCCGACATCCTCACCGTCATGAACGGCGTAGAGAGCACCGATTACGTCCCGGCGATCTTCAACAACCTCGATCTTGCCGGCACGAACGTGTCCGCACTGGGCGCGACGAGCGCCCCCACGGCGGGCTCCCGGCTCGTCAACGTCATCAACGAGATCGCCGACGGCGACGCCCCCGGGGCCGGGCTCACCGTGGGCTACCACGTGGTGCGAATGCTGAACGACATCTCCGCGTACGGGGGGGGCACGGGGGCGGCCAACGTGGGCAGGATCGTGAGCGGGCTTAAAAACACCACGAACCCGGACGGCGCCACGCGGATGGTCCTTATCATGGAAAGCCTGGGGGCGCATAACGACGCCGCGCGCTATACCGACCCGCTCTGCGATTCCGGGGACTGCACGTCCGACAAGTTCGGGCGCCTCACCGCGTTCATCAACGATATGTCGGGCAACGGGACGGGCGCCACGGTTGCGCTCATCAACGGCGTCAATTCCGGCAGCCTGCCCTATCTCACGGGGCTCATCGGCACGGCGAAGCGCATCCGGTACATCTCCGACGTCATCAACAGCCTGACCAACGTGAACCTGATGCTGTCGATACTCAACGAGCCCGGCCTGGACGTCACGCGCCTGAGGAGGGTGCTCGACTGCATGGGCGACAAGAGCTACCCGGGCAGGACGGCGCCCTCGCCCCGCTATACCGACGCCCTTTCCACCGCCGAGAACGACGCCCTTGGGCGCATGACGGTGCTCGTCAACGAGGTAGTGACGCCGGCCGGGGCATCCAACCTCATCACGATACTCAACGATATCGAGGACATGGACAAGCTCACAGGGCTCCTTGCAAAAATAAATGAGAACGGCACGGCAAAATCCGGCGGCGGCATGAACCGGGTCCGCTACCTCTCCGATACGATCAACAACGTGGCGAACATTTCGCTCATGATGAACATCCTGAACGGCCCTCCCGGGTATCCCGAGGCGGACTACGACCCCCTCGTGGGGCTCATGAACGAGGTGGGCGGTTCGGTCCAGAAGGGGAACGGGATAAAAAGCGTGGGCGACCTGTCCATAGTCTGGGGGGTCATCAATCTCCTGGGATGGAACTACGTCACAGGCCAGTCGCGCACCCCCGCGGAACAGGCGCGCGCCATTACCCTGGTCAACGAGGTGAACAGGTGCGGCATCCAGTCCGGCTACGAGCTGAGCGCGCCCTGGGACCACCTGCTGACTGAGCCCTGCTCCTCGGGGAGGAAGCGGTTGTCCGAGTTCATGCTGGGCATGGACAACCCGGATCCGGTGGCGATCATCGTGGGCAACGTCACCGACACCATGAAGACCGTGGCCATCCTGAACGGGTACCAGGACATCCAGCAGCTCATCAACCTGATCAACCTCCTGCCCGGCGAGGTCACCGCCGCGTTCCTGAACACGATGCATAACACGAACAACGTCGTGTACGGCTCCACGCTCTACCTGATGAACAAGCTTTCCTACGACGCCATGGCGGGGATGATGCACTTCGGCACGGGCATAGGCGAAGGGGGAAGCAGGACCGGCAACTGCAATTACTTTCCCGGCGTGGGCCCCGTTCGCATGGCCCGCCTCCTCAATTCCGAAACGGGTCCAAGGCTTTACAACATGCTTACAAATTTCGGCTGGCGCACGGCGATTCCCGCAATGGTGTGCGGGTTCGGCGTCGTGAACAACCAGTCGCTCGAAAACAGGAACGGCGGCGCGACGCAGTACTTTCCCGCGACCGAGACCATCCAGATCAACGGGCCGCATTACACGGGCGGCGCATGGGTGAACGGACTCTACACCCACTCCTACCAGGTCTCGCCCGGCAACACGTACAACTGCCTTAATTACTACAATGAGACTATCTCGACGTCCATCTGCGGTTCGCCACAGGTGGATTCGGTCATATGGTCGGGCGCGTCATTCTGCCTGGTGGTGAGCGTGGATCCCGGGATCACGTCGGCGTGGGACGCGATCAACGGGGACGGATTCCTGGGCTGGCTCCTGAGTTGGGCGGGCACCGTGCATTATCCGCCCTACGCGGGAACGAGCGACAAGAACTGGCCCAAGTGCCGGGTGTGCCCGCTGGACGATGAGCCGGCGGTGATCTACAAAAGCGGCCAGCGTTATCCGGAATACGCGTACCCGCCGAACCACTAGGCGTCGATCGTCGCGGACGCGAAGAGGAAATGTCGCATAACGGGGCGCTGATACGCTAATTTCCCGCTGTATCGGCCCCCCGTGTCGGGGATTCTGCCGCGGGCGCACACAGAACCGGTGAATCGATGAAAAGAACACTCGCGACAACGCTGCTCGCCCTGCTGCTTCCCCTGCTGATGTGCGGGGGCGGTTCCCGTTCCGATTCGCACTCGGGCCTTCCCGTTCCCGACCCCGCGGCATGCCCGCCGGGATCGGCGGAAAAAGACGGCTGCCCCGAGGGGGGACCCGCGACGCATGAGTTCTGGGTGAAGGACCGGCGCGCCGATGCGCCCGAAGGAGTATCGGCCCACTACCGCCTCTCCGCCGAACGAATCGCCGTGTCCGGGCATTTCGTGCTCTACCGTGAAACAGGAAAGAACGATATCATGCCGGCGGCCGATGCCGGGGCGCTCCTCACCCGGATAGAGCCCGCATTTGAAAATCTCAAAGCGGTGTACGGCGGCGGGGTATGCCCATCGACGCAGGACACGGGAAGGACGGTGCTCCTGGCGTACGACATCCGCGACGATTACGCGGCGACCGATCCCGCGTACGTGAGCGGCTTCTTCGCGCCGCGCGACCTGTTCGCCGACGATTTCACCGCGGCGCTGTACGGGCACCCGGAGCTTATCGAAACGACCGGGAACCTGGGGGACCTGGAAACCGCGGAAACCCTGAAAGGCAGATCGAACGAAATACAGATCGTCTACCTGGACCTCCATCCCTTCTATGACGGCGCGGCATTTGGGGGCGACACGGAGAAGGCGAAGACCCTGTTCGTTGAGGCCGCGCTGCATGAGCTGTCGCACCTGTTCACGTACTACCGGCGCGTCCTGGACGGGGCGGTGAAAAAACACACGATGTGGATTTCCGAGGGACTCGCGGAGCAGTCGCCCGGGATGCTTGCCGGGTCCGCCGCGGGACAGGCCGAGCGCCTTGAACAGTACTGTCTCCCCCTTGTGCAGCAGCTCGTAGCCTCGTCGCCGTCGCTGCTGGACATGAACTCGTCGGGAAATCCGCTTGCGGGTTATATACTGACGAACCTGTTTTTCAATTATATGCGGCACCGCGCGGGCACCGCGCCAGGGGACCTCGCGATCATGGAGGCCTTCGTCACGGAGCCCGATGAATCGGTCTACGGCGTCGACCGGGTGCTGGGGGAGTTTTCCTTCTGGAACGGGGGACAGGATTTTTCCGGAATGTTCGGCGACTGGGTCATCACCAACTGGCTCTATGCAGCGGGCAGGGATCTCGAATCGCTTCTGGACGAATCGGGCGCCGCGGTGGACCTGGGCGACGGAACGTATCCCTCGCGGAAATACGACCTGAGCTACACGGGCGCCGGGATCGGGAAGAAGGGCGAAGCGGGACTCGCCTTCCGCGAGAACTCGCTCCCGCTTTCCGGCGAGGGCATGGTGGAGCTCCTGCCCGCCTCGTTCGTCTACCACGAGTATGTTCCATCGACGAACGAATCCTATACGCCGCTCAACCAGGGCATGGACCGGGGCCTGAAGATCGTCCTGGTGCGCCTGGCCGGCGAGAGCGGCGCACACATGTCGATTCACGACTACGACGCGACCATGAGCCTCTTCGCGGGCGAAACGTATCACTTCATGATCTACAATCCGAACTACGGCGGGGAAAGGCTCTCCACGGGACAGCTTCCCTGGGACGCGCGCAACCTCGCCTCGTGGGTGGGAGAGGGAAAGTCGGGATGGCAGCGCGGCCCCGGTGCGAGGACCGGCAATGCGGACAGCTGGTTTTACCGCACGACCGGCACGGCACTGTCGCTCCAAAGCGTACATGGAGGCGACGGCAATTACGTCTACGTCGCGGACTCGATCAACCACGGCGTGTCTCGGTGGAACGCCGGCACGGGCGCCTTCGCCGGAAGGATGGGGAGCAAGAGCCTTAACTGTGCCGACGACGGGAGCGAGGACGACGGATGGCACATGACGGCGGGAAAGCCTGCCTGTAACTTCTGCCGGCGAAGCCTTAACGCGCCCCAGGGAATCGCCGTCGATTCGAGCGGCTTCATTTATGTGGCCGACCGGAACAATCATCGCATCGTGAAGCGCAACCGTGACGGGAATTTCGTCGCCTGGCTGGGAAGCCCGAACGACGACGCATGGCAGACCCTGTCTATGGAAGAGCCCTGGGACCTCCCCTACTCCATGGACGCGAAGTCGTTCAACAGCCCCTTTGGCGTGGCGATCGACGAATCCGCGGGATTCCTCTACGTGAGCTGCTACGGCTCGAGCGTCGTGTCGCGGCGGAACCTCGCGACGGGACGCTACGAGGGATTCATCGGGAACGGCGTCGACTCATGGGACACCGCCGCGACGACGCTCTCGGGCCAGCGGGGAAGCGCCAGGAATTATTTCAGCTATCCGCGCGGCATCGTCGCGCAGGGCGGATATCTCTACGTGGCCGACGAGGGGAACCATCGCGTCTCCCGGTGGACGCGCGCGGGTTTCAACGGTTCGACCGGAGCCGACCCGGCTGCGGCATGGATAGGCGGCGGGGACGACGGCTGGCACGACGGCGCGACACCCGCCGGCGCCGCGCAGGAGAGAAAACGATTCAACTACCCCGGCGATGTGACCGCGGACGGCATGTGGCTCTATATCGCGGACCGGCGTAACCAGCGGATCGCGCGCTGGGGCATCGCGTCGGGAAACTTCGGGGGCTGGATAGGAGGGGGCACCTCCCAGTGGGAGACGAATCTTGACGGACCCACGCAGGAGCCCGTGGGAAACGCATATACGTATCCGGCGATTTTCATGCTGGAGCCCCAGGGCGTCGCCTTCGCGAAATCGGCGGACCTGGGTACCGGACATTCATACCTGTTTACATCGACCGTATATAACGCGCGGCTGTCTCGCTGGAACATCGATTGCGTGGAGAATAACCTGGGCGGCGGGTGCACAGGAGAATGAAACAAATGCTTTATTGATTCCGGAGAAGCGACCATCCACATCCCCCTCCCTTGAGGGGAGGGGACAGGGGAGGGTGAGGCGCGTTTCTTGATGAGAATTCTTTGATGGGCAGGATGAGCGGTAATAAAACCGGGCTTCATCACCCCCACCCCGCCTCCCCCGTCAAGGGGGAGGGGTGAAAATAAAACTGGAGGGTCTCAAATGAAAAAAAACATGCACGGTAAAAAAACCAGGACGGGTATTCGGGGCCGATCGGCGATGATGTTTGTGGCGCTTCTGCTGGCGGTTACGGTCGTCCAGTCGGGATGCGCCAAGCCGACGGACGGGCCGGCGACGCGCTACGGCGAAAGCCGGGAGCATGACAGCGGGCTGACCTCGTCGGAAATGTACGACCGGCTCGTTGCGGGAATCGGCCAGGAAAAGACCGCCATTCTCTACGATGAGATGGGGACGGGCGAAATGGACCTGCTCTCCTACGGGGTGGGCGTCTCCAACCTGATCCTATTGGTGAATATCATATCCGACATGAACAAGCTCATCGCCATCGTGGGAAGCGATTATCCCGCCGGTTCCGAAACGGGCCTGGGCGCCGCGCGCGTGGTGAGCCTCATGAACACCGTCGACCACTGGATGACGATGAACCGCTACGACGGGAGCCTGCCCTCCGACCAGGACACGGTGCAGAGGATCGGCGATTTCGTGAACGCCCTCTCGCCCGACGAGGTCAATGAAAAACTGGTCGCCCTGGTGAACGCCCTTGGCGTTACGCGCGATATGCACGACGAGACCACCGGGGACGGGAATCCCACGGACCAGGAAAGGCTCGACCGGCTGGCCAAGCTCATCTCCCATGCCGGGGACCTGAACAAGGTGATCACCATCATGACGGGGCTCCCCGCGGCGACGGTGACCACGAAGCTCCGGGACATGCTCTCCGGCCTTAACGATACCGAAAACGTCGTCGAGGTGGTCGACTGCGTGACCGACATGTCCAAGATGGTGACGCTGGTACAGACGGTATCGTCGGTGCCCAATCTCTGCGCGATCATGAACGGGATGAATCCCGGGTGCACCTCCAAGATGGGCTATGTCCTCAACAATGTCGCATCGGCGGGCACCATCGTCTATATGATAGACAATATCGGCCAGCCCCTGAAGATGAGCGCGCTCATCAACCAGATGGAAGACAACAGCACATGGGCCGGCCAGGCGGGGGCCGCGCAGCACTGGAGCGGCAACCCCTCGGGCGCCGATTCCGGGATGGTGCGGCTTGCCGGCATCATCAACGGGCTGTCCGCGGCGCCCAACCCGGCCAAGCTCATAAGCATCATGAACCAGGTGAGCGACATGACCAAGATGATGCGCCTCATCCAGGACATGACCGAGTCCGACGACATGATCGCGCTCATCGCGAGCCTCGCGGACCCGGGGGTGAACGCGGTCCCGTCCCAGAACCTGGGATTCATCCTTGAAAACGTGGAACTCGCGACCATACCGCGCATGCGCCAGCTCATGGACGGGCAGCGGATATTCGGCAACATCGGAAACCAGGCCAATTACCTCGCGAAGATGAACGAGCTCATCACCTCGCTCAGCAACGCCCAGCAGGGGCCTTTAAAAGTCGCGGAGCTCGTCCAGGGAGTGAGCGACATCGACAAGATGATAGACCTCGTGTACGATGTGAGCGTGCTCGCAAATCTTTCCTTCATCATAAACGGCATCCACACGGGATCGAGCCCCTGGCCCAACGAC
The DNA here is from genome assembly GCA_004297825.1 of Spirochaetota bacterium. NCBI lineage: Bacteria > Pseudomonadati > Spirochaetota > Spirochaetota bacterium. The sequence goes on along the minus strand of SCSX01000093.1, from coordinate 48,652 downwards.
ACCGCGGTCGTGACCCTCATCTACATGGTCGAGCACGCGGCGCAGGTGCAGAAGCTCATCGGGGTGATCGACAGCGTGGCGCCGGCCAGCGTGACGAGCCTGGTGAACAACGTTGCCGCCGGATCGCAATGGTCCGATGCGCAGCCCGTCCACACCGGGGCGACCGTGGACGACACGCAGGCAGCGGGGAAGAAGCTCAACAACGTGATCGACGGGACCACCGACGTGAACGACCTGGTGTTCGTCCTGAACAATGTATCCAACTTTTCGAAGATGGCGGACCTGATCAACACGCTTCGCATCGCGAGCACCCCCCGAATGGCGACGCTTGTCAACAACATCACCGGGACCAACGGCTGGAACGCCGGCGCGCCGGCCGCGGCCACGGGGAACGGGAAGCTCGTCAACATGATCGACAACATATCGAGCCTGGCCGACGTCGCCGCGCTCATGGACGGCATCGCCGAGGCGCTCAAGCTCTCGGATTTCATCAACCAGGTGGCGAACTCGAACCTCGTGGTCGGACTCATCAACGCCGTGATCGCGGATCCCGACGCGACGACCGCCGACATGGTGGGCCTCATGAACGGCATCGACAGGGTGAACGACATCCCGAAGATGGCCCGGCTCGTGACCGACCTGAACGGCACCAACAACGCGCTCGTCGCCGGCCTCATGGCGGTCTATGCCGCCGATGCGACCAAGGGCGTGGGATACGCCACGATGGTAACCCTCATGACCAGCCTGACCGACGCATCGTCGGCCGGAAAGCTCGCGACGCTCATCACCTCGCTGAATGCGAATGTCTACTACCTTGGCTCTCCCATATCGAAGCGCGCGGGAATGGTGCGGCTCCTCAGGGCCGGCGTCCTTTACGGGGGGCAGACCTTCCCGGGCATTGGGCCCGTGCACACCGCCGTCATGATGAACGGGGTGGACGATCCCGCCGACATGGCCGCGCTCATGAACGCCATAGGCATCGACCAGATGGTGCCCATGGTGGGATGCGGCGACCGCGTGGGCGACCCGGACAACAACGGGCTGCCGCCGTTCGATCCCGATTTCCATGCGCCCTGCACCGCGCTGGGGATGTGGTAGAGAGAATCATGAAGCGCATCTTCACGGCAATCGCCCTTGCGTTCATCGCGGCGTGTATCGGATCCATGGCCGCGCTCCCTTGCGCCGCGGAAGACGCCTCCCCGCGCGGCCGGCTCGATAAGGGCGCGCAGGGCAAGCCGCTGGGACCCGACGAGCGGATCGATCCGGCACGTGAAGAGGGCGAAGGCGCGGACGAGTGGTATACGCGCCTGGGCGCCTCGGCGGGATATTACCGCATGGGACCGGAGATCGAGAACGCCCTGGGGCAGATCGAGGATTTTTTTTCCGGCAAGGACGTGCGGCTCTCGGCGGTCAATTTCGATACCACCGTGACGATGACGGCGCGCGATTCCGTCAAGCGCGCCCGGACGAGCGTCCTTCCCATGACGGAGCTCGGCCTCGGGCACGGGCGCGGCCGTCACCGGTTCGAGCTTTCCCTGGGGCTCGCCGGCATGGTGAAGCTCAACACCATAGACGCCGACACGGGCATGACCATCCACGAGGAGGTGAAGCCGGATATCGACGACTGCCCCATGGCGAAACTCGGATTCGTGGATCCCGTGTCGGGTAACGGCGATTACCGTCTCCAGATGGTACTGAACGAGGAGGTCTGGATCCTGTCCCCGACCTTCACCTACGATTACTCGTTCTTCCAGGCCCCGTGGGGGATGCTGACCGCGGGGACGAGCCTGTCGCTCATGATCCTCACGCTTAAACAGGATATCCGCTTCAGGGCAAGAAGGACCGACATCTCCGCCGATCCCTATAGCGAACGGCTGCTGGAAGGCAGTGTGCAGTCGACGGCCGTGAACGACGCCGGGGTCCGCCTTCAAGCATACTGCGGCTACCGGAAATATTTTTCCGACTCCTGCACGCTGGACCTCCGCATGGGAGTATCGGCCGGTTTTGTGGACGTGCACCGGGACGTCGACGGCGCGTCCACCATCTACATGGGAGGCGACGTCATGCCGATTTCGTTCCCCCTCTCGTCGATCACGGTGGACGGGAAACCGTTTAAGACCCGGGAGACGAACAGGGTTCAGCTCACGGGAATATTCATCCAGGCGGGGATATCGATATGACGATGTCGAATAATGGGCCACAGAGACACATAGACGCAGAGGAGGGATTCAGGCGGACAGATTATTCACCCTCCGTGTCTCTGAGCCTCCGTGGCTGCCGTTTAATCGTGACGACCGCATTGATTTTTTTAGGTGCAATGGTTACATGGCCTTCACGGATATACGCAGGAGCGCTCTACCTCTCTGAGGTTTCCGTGCGCGCCGGGTACCACGCGTTTTCCATGTCAAATTCATGGCGGGACAGCTATGCAAAGGCGATGAAGGAAGACCTCTTTTTCCGGGACGAGAGCTTCAGCCCCGACAACGATCACGTCTATTATTCCGACAACGTGAACGCATCGGCAGGGAGTGCCGGCGGCGGGTACCCCGTGATAACGCTGGAATACATGATGGGCATAAAGCCCGAAAGCGTTCCCCTGCTCGATTCGATCGAAACCCTGCAGGGCTTTCGCGGCATTCGGGCCGGCGTATCGCTCTCATGGTACCCTGTTACCGATTCCGTGAAACACGTTTATCATGGTTCCATTATCTACCACAATTCCGAAGCGATCGCCCCCGAACCCGCGGACATCGCCTACACCGGCACGATCGCCCTGCGCGAGGAGCTCTTCATCCTCGCGCCGTCCATGAGCCTGGCGTGGTTCCACGAAAACGGCGTCGCGCTGGGGAGCTGGAAAATGAAACTCGTCCCCTTCGCCGGTCTTGAAGCGGGCATGGCGATAGTGAGCGGCTCGCGTAAAATCACCATGACCTCCGACCTCCTCCACCTGGCGTCGACCGGCCAGGACCGCCGCGTGAGCGCCACAATCCAGGAAAGTTTTTTCAACGGCGTCTCCCTGCGCACGGGACTCTTCGCCGGCGGCCGCCTCGATTTGGGCGGGGGAAGATCCGTCGAGCTTCGCGCGGGCTGGATCCGCCAGGAAACACCGGTGACCATGAACCGGAGCGGAAGCTGGAGCGAGACTATCGACGGCGCGACCTACACGCGCCGGGTTCACGACGAATCCAGGAGCGCCGTCTTCTCCCAGACCGGCTTCCTGGCGACAATCGGATACTCCCAGAGGCTGCGATGATGAAACGATCCATTGCGAAACCGTGCATCCTGGCCGCATTGCTCTTCGTTTCCTGCATGGGCACCGGCGACATCGAACCGATGAAATCGACGATGGACGATTCCGCGGTGGGCCGGTTCATGCGCGAGCTTGGACCCGGGGAGATGGACGTCCTATTGAACGATCCCAATGACCCGGCCGAGCCCGGCCTCCCGATCGATCACCTGCTGTACCTGATAGACAAATGCTCGGTAGACAAGATGGTCGAGGTGGTGAAGCGATGCGGGGCCCGCAAGACGCTGCACCTGATGAGCGCGATCCGGAGGCTCGGGTGCAACCGTCCCGTTGCCGGGTATCCGCTGGGAAGGTACGACATCCCCGGAACGCACCGCTGCGCGGACTGCGGCCTGGACGATTACAATTATCTCGATGCGGTGGCGCGGCTCGTGGACGGCATGGTGAACGCCGGAAAGCTCGTGAGCGTAATCAACCGCCTGGGGCTCGAATATGCGGATCCCGCGACCGACGACGCCTACATGGAAAAGCTCGCCTTTCTCATCGTCTACCTGGATGACCCGGTGAAGATCATCGCGCTGGTCAACGGCGTTATCGACGCCAGGGATATCGTGTTTTTCATCGACCAGATGGACGCCGGCACGGCGCCGCCGGTGAGTACCCCGGACATCGTCTCCGGCGCGCAGCTCAGGGGGCTGGGCGTCGTCGTGGCGCTCTTCCGGGGCGTCGTCGATCCGGGCAAGATGCATTACCTGGTCAACGGCGCGAGGACCGTCGAGGGGCCGGGGGACGACGCTGCGCAGATAGAATATCTGCGCCACAAGCTGTTGCCGGTAATAGCAGGCGGGACCGATCCGACGACCACCTGGATCAGGAAGCTGTCTGTCATGATCAACGGCGTGACCCGCATGGAGCGCCTCCGCTCGCTCATGCGCTCCCTTGCCGTCGCCGATATACCCCTGGTCGTAGACGTGTGGACGCGGTGCGACAGCCCTGACCTGGCGCCGCCCCATGAAAACAGCATAGGCACCATGGCGCGCGTGGTCGACGGCGTGGAAGACCCGGCGAAGCTCGTGACCATCATGGGCGGCGTTACGCCTGCGCACATGGCGGGACTGGTGAACGGAGTCGCGGCCGGATCGAGACTCGACGACGACGGCAACGCCGACGCCGGGGCCGCCGGGAGAAAACTCGCGGCGGTGATAGACGGAACGGCCGACATCGACGATCTCGTGTTCGTGATGAACAACGTTTCCGCGATTACCGCCATGGCGGATCTCATGAACGCGCTCAGGGTCGCGAGCGCTCACAAAGTATCCATCCTCCTGAACGACATAGAGGGTCCCAATTCGTGGAATCCTCTCCTTGGCTCCTCCGCGACCGGCGTGGGAAAGCTCGTCAACATGATCGACAACGTCACGACCCTCGCCGATACCGCGCGGCTCCTTGACGGCGTGGGCGATCCCGCAAAATTATCCGGCCTGATAAACCTGATCGGAAATTCGAGTCTCCTGGTCGGTTTTATCAACGCCGTGATCGCGGATCCGCGCGCGGACATCGCCGACCTCACGGGCCTCATCAACGGTCTTGATTTGTCCGACGTCCCCAAGACGGCAAGGATCATCTCCGACCTGAACGGCACGCGGGACGCGCTCATGGCCTCGCTCATAGCCCCCTACGCCGCGGATGCCTCGGCGGGCCTGGGCCACGACCACATGGCGGGGCTGATACACTCAATTGGCGCTTTAGACGAGGCGGGTCGGTTGGCGGGACTTCTCGCGTCGCTCAACCCGGTCCTTGCGTACAACGGCTCGTCCGTCACCGTACGCGAGGGTCTCGTGCGCCTCATGAGGGCAGGCGTCGTCTACCAGGGACGGGCGTTCCCCGGCCTTGGGTCCGTACACGTCGCCGCCATGATCAACAGCGCCGACGGCGCAGCCGACCTCGCCGCCGTAATGAACGGAACGGGCATCGAGATGATGGTGCCCATGATCGGATGCGGCGACCGGGTGGGCGACCCGGGCGGCGACGGCCTGCCTCCCTTCGATCCGGATTTCCGCACGCCGTGTACTGCCTGCGGCATGGGATGGTGAGGAAGCACTACTGACTCTGCTTTTCCTGAGGGCGCCCTTCATGGGGGATGATTGACGGGATAAGGAAGCAACCGCGAATAGACGCGAATTATTTTTTAGATTCGCGTCTATTCGCGTGCATTGGCGGTTAATCCGCCATTTATCCCCACCATCTTTTCCATCCCCACCCCTCCCCCACCCTGCGCCCGCACCGATACGCTTTGTTCACGCAAAAGCTTTCATGAACGACGCTCATCGTGGTAGCGCCTTTCATAGGAGATGAGGAGATGAAGGATTAACGGCGATAGAAGAGATAAAGAATAGGATAAATCCATGTTGACGTAATTGGTGCTATGATTGTTGTATGCTGTAAGGTGTCCGGCAACGCGACGATGCGTCGTGATTCCGGCGGAACGCGGGAATCGAGCCGCCGGGCATACCGCATCGAATGGGCGCCATGAGCTGCACTCTATGAAAAAATTCCTTCTCTCGCTCCGGCCCTCCATCCTGGGGCTCAAGCTCACGTCCTACTTCGTGGTATTCGGGTTCATCATCGGGTACCTCTCCTTCATCTTTGTCACCACCGCGTCATCGCGCCACGGCCTCCAGGTGATCTCCTCGACCCTGATTCCGCTTATTCAGAACCTGACCGATACCCGGGAGGGCGAGCTCATAGAAACGATCCTCGACCGGGAGCACCCGGGATTTTCAAGGCTCTTCCGCTACCTTGAGAGGCCCGACGATCCGGGGCACGGGGACGTACGCGGCACCCTGTATTTCCGCGGCACCACGGACAGGACATGGCGTTCCATCCGCCTTGACGATAAAAATATTTTCAGGAGCGCCGCGGTGAGCGATATCGTCGCGCGCGGCCTCGACAAGGCGAACCGGCACAGCCTGTATTCCGATTCCGCTCCCTTCTGGGGAAAAGGCGATACCGCTGCGCTGTTCATCAAGGTTCCCGGATTCGGCAGCAGGTACACCTACATCATCCGGATGGAGACGAACCGCCGGGGCCTCAGCTCCTTTATCAAGCATGACGTCCAGGAATTCATTCTTTTCAGCATCGTCATCCTGGTGGTATCCCTCGTCCTGGGAAAATTATTTTCCTGGCGGATACTCCGGCCGATCCGCGCGCTCTCGGACACGGCCTCGCGGCGCGCCTCGGGGGAGACGGATTCGTCCTTCCACCTCGCGCGCCGCGACGAACTGGGCGAGCTCTCGATCGCCCTCAACACGATGTCCCGGAACCTGGACGCACAGATCAGCGAGATCGACCGCCGAATGAAGACCATGGACACAATGAACATGATCGACAAGGCCGTGCTCTCATCGGTATCCCGCGCCGACCTTCTCGACCGGGTGATCGGCATCGTCTCGGATCTCTTCACGAGCGCATCGGTCGCGCTCGCGCTCTACCGTGAAAATGAAAAGGGTTTCGAGGTGCTCTCGCTCTACCGGCACGCGGTGAAGGGGATACTGGGAGAGCGCCCCTTCGTTCCCCTCGCGGACCTGGACCCGGGACACGCGCGCAACATCACCGACCTCTACCAGTTTATCTGCGGCTCCGCCGCCGAATCGTCGGGCGTGCTCTACTCATTCTGTTGCGGGAGGATTATCAACGTCCCCATCTACCTGCGCGGCGGCTACCTGGGCTCGCTCGTGATCGGAAAAGACGACCCCGGAGATTTTCCCGCCGCGACCATCGAATCGATCACGATGCTCGCCGACCAGGTGGGAATCGCGCTTCACAGCGTGAAGGAATTCGAGGAGAAGGAAAAGCTCTTCATGGGCATCCTCATCGCGCTCACCCGCGCGATCGACGCCAAGTCGAAATGGACCGCCGGCCACAGCGAACGCGTCGCGAAGTACGCGGAGGAGATCGGCATGCACCTGGGCCTCCCCGAGCCCGATCTCCGGGCGCTCACCTTTTCCGCCCTCCTGCACGATATCGGAAAGATCGGCGTCTCCGAGCTCATCCTCGAGAAGCCCGCGCGGCTTACCACGGAAGAATACGCGATCATCAAGACGCATCCCCGGGAAGGCGCGCGCATTATCGGCGATATTCCCTCTTACGGGAAGATCCTTCCCGGCATCCTCTATCACCACGAACACTGGGACGGGAGCGGTTATCCCGCGGGACTGTGCGACGAGGCCATTCCCCTCACCGGCCGCATCATCACCCTCGCCGACGTCTACGACGCGATCACGGCGAACCGTCCCTACCGCAGCGGGATGAGCGGGGACGAGGCGATCGGCTTTCTCAGGGAGCAGGAGAACCGGCTGTTCGATCCCCGCCTGCTCGGGATATTCCTGGAGATACTCGCCGACAGGCCCAAAGGTGAACTAAAATGATCACATATCCTGCAAAAATAACATTTTCAAAACCGGATCAATGCTTCCTTGTAGTATTTCCCGATCTTCCGGGCTGCCTGACGTATGGGGATGATCTTGACTCGGCAATCGCGCACGCACGCGAAGCATTGACGGGATATCTCGAGTCTATCGATCTTCGAAAAATCGATGTCCCCCAATCTTCGAAGATCGCCGGAAAAAACGTATACTATATTGAACCCGAAAAAAGGGTTTCCTTCGCCCTGTGGCTTAAAATGAAGCGAGCCGAACAGGGACTCTCACAAAGGGACATGGTCCGGCTTCTTAAGATAGAAGTCCAGAGTTACCAGAAATTCGAGAACCTGAAAAAATCGAACCCCACATTGAAAACCATAGCAAGGGTTGAAACCGTTTTACACACGCGAGTTCTCGCCGTGTAGCACCGTGAAGCCGATTTCCCCGGAGGTGAAGGCGCGGATTCGAATCCGCGCCTTCATTGACAAAAATCCATGTTGACGTACCTGTTCCGCATGTGCATGATACTTGTGGGAAATCGGAGTCGGCGACAAATGCAAAAATTCACACAGGTGTTCTCAAATCCGACATCTACTTCCCGCGGCTTAGTTCGATAAAGAGGGTTTATGCAGAAGCGCCCGTTTTGCCGTCTCGTAGTCTCACTTGCCGGTCCGGATTTGCGCGCATTCCGGCGCCTCTGCATGGTCCTCGCGATCTCCCTCATCCTGTTACCGCAGAACTGCGCCACCTCGCGATTCGGCAGGACCTCCGCCGTTGACCTGCCGGAGCTCATCGACAGCCCGCTCGCTGTGCCGTTGCCCGCAATCGAAGACCCGACTGGTTCGCTCGCGCCCTTCTACCGCAAAGCGGCTGCCCTTCTGCGCGGCACGCGCAAGACGCCGCTGCGTATCGCGTTTTACGGCGATTCGAACATGACCAGCGACTACATCTCCGGAGAGATGCGCCGCACCCTGCAGGCGATGTACGGCGATCCCGGACACGGCTATGTGGCCCTGGGCCGGCCCTGGTCCTGGTATAAGCACATGGACGTGCGCCACGACGTGGACCAGAACGGCTGGATAAGCTACACCGTCACGACGGAACCGGCCCCGGACGGCTATTACGGTTTCGCCGGCATATCCGCGCAGAGTAAATTTCCCGGGGTCGTGACCTGGGTGGAAACGGCGGCGGACGACAGCCCCGTGGGCAAAAGAGCGGGACTCGTCGAGGTGCATTACCTGAATTATCCGGGCAACGGCACGTTCAAGATCCTCCTGAACGGGAAGGAATGGCAGGAGGTGGATACCAACGACGACCATGTCTCGGCCGGCGTGAAACGGTTCGCCCTTCCCGAGGACGGGCCGGCCCGGCTGGAGTTCAAGGCAGGGGAGCGCCCCGTGCGGCTTTTCGGCGCGGCGCTGGAGCGCGACGCGCCGGGATTCATCGTGGATTCGCTCGGGGTGGGCGCGCACAACTGCATGTTCATGCTGACCCAGGACAGGGCCGTGATGGAGCAGGCGCTTAAAAACAGGGGGTACGATCTCATCATTTTCCTGACGGGCACCAACATGTGGAACGCCGAAATGCATCCCGTCTGGATGCGCGAGGTGATCGCGCGCCACCGCGCCGCCCTGCCGGACGCGCCCATTCTCCTCATGAGCCCCCCGGACTGGGTGGAAACCGCGGACAACCCGGTGTCGCATGAGCGCATGATCCAGTGCGGCCTTGAGAAAAGACAGATCGCGCTGGACAACGGCACCGCGTTCTGGGACTTCTGGAATGCCATGGGCGGCAATGGCTCCGCGTACCGCTTTTACTGCAATGGATTCTGCCAATGGGACCTAGTGCACCTGACCCGGACCGGCGGGGCCTTCATGGGCAGGCGGCTCACCCGCGCGCTCTGGACGGGGCTTCGGGATTACATGGCGAAAAACCCGGACGCGGGACGGGAATAAAACCGCCATGACCCCCACAAACAACAAGTACCTTCGCGAAGAATACACCGCGCGCATCAACCGCGTGATGGACTATATCGACGCCCATATCGACGCGGACCTCACGCTGGAGGCGCTCGCGCGGGTCGCCAATTTCTCACCGTATCATTTCCACCGCATCTTCCGCGCGATGATGGACGAGCCGCTCTTCCAGTACATCCAGCGCATCCGCCTGAACAGGGCCGCGACGCAGCTCGTCGACAATCCCAAAAAGCCCGTTACGCGCATTGCGCTCGATTGCGGCTTCTCGGGATCGGCCGCCTTCGCCCGCGCGTTCAGGGAGCTTTTCGGGATGAGCGCCTCCCAGTGGCGGCTTTCGGGCGGGGAAAATGTCGCGCGGGAAAGGCCCGAACGCAAGCCGGGTAAAACGAAAAGCAAGACGGGCAACACGCTCCGCAAGCCGGGGAAAGATTCCCGGGAGGCCTCCGTGTATGGTAAGCGAAATTCAACCATACGGAGGAAAAGCATGAACGATAAGGTTAAACCGAAGGTCGAGGTGAAGGAGCTTCCCGCGGCCACCGTCGCGTACGTACGCAACGTGGGGCCCTATAAGGGCGACAGCGCCCTGTTCGGGACGCTCATCGGGAAGCTGTGCGCGTGGGCCGGTCCGCGCGGATACCTGGGGTCCGACACAAAGCTCATCGCGGTGTACCACGACAATCCCGAGATCACGCGGGAACCGAATCTCCGCCTGAGCATGTGCCTGCCCGTTCCCGGGGACACAAAGGTGGACGGCGAGGTCGGAAAAATGGAGATCGCGGGGGGCCGATACGCCATCGCCCACTTCGAGCTCGCGGGTGACGAATACGAAGCCGCCTGGAAAGCGGTTTACGGGGACTGGCTTCCCGGAAGCGGGTATCAGCCCGACGACCGGCCCCCGTTCGAGATATACTACAACGACCCCAAGACCCACCCGCAGGGAAAGTGCATCGTGGACATCTGCGTGCCGGTGATGCCGCTGTAATTCCGTGAAGCGCTGCCCTCCGGATTTTCATCCGGGAGCCCGTACTCTTTCCGGGTTCCCGGATTTATGCCGGCATCAAGCCGATTCGGTGCCTGCGACACTTTCATCCGGGGCAATTCGACATACCGGAATGTGCGCGGATGCGCCGGGCCGGCAATCTCCCGGCATCAGGAGAACAACAATGTCCCACCTCCAGAACAGCCAGTACGGGGACTCATCGAACTTCAATGCGCGCTTGTACCTTCATTACGCGTTCAGCGGCAACACGTATCCCTGGCCAAGGTGGGTGTTCGATCGATTCAGGAAGGACGAATATCTCACGGTGCTGGAGCTTGGATGTGGAAACGGCTACCTCTGGCGGCTCAACGCCGACCGGATCCCCCGGGGATGGAACATCGCCTTGTCCGACTTCTCAGAAGGCATGCTTGAGGCAGCGCGAAGCGGCATCGGAAACAGCATTGCAGGACTCAGCTACGAGGTAATCGACGCCGGGACCATACCCCGGGACGACGGGAGCCTTGATATGGTAATCGCGAATCACATGTTGTACCATGTTCCCGACAGGAAAAAGGCCTTTTCTGAAATTCGCCGGGTTCTTGGACGCGACGGCGTCTTCTACGCGACGACGATGCGGGACGGCTATATGAACGAGATGAGGCGCATCATACGGGACTTCACTGCCAAGCCTGCGGCCGGCGAAAGGCCTAATCCGATAATTAAAAATTTTTCGATCGAAAACGGCGGTGCGCAGCTGAGCGGATACTTCGGCCGGGTTACGCTCGAATTATATGAAAACACGCTCAGGGTGACCCAGGCGGGGCCATTCGTGGATTACGCGTATTCCCTTCAGGGAATGCATGGTGAAAAATCCGTGCTTGAGGAACATCGGCGGGATGAATTCCTGCATTTTATCGAACGGGAAATCGCAGAGCGCGGCACAATCCATATCCCTTCCGATTCCGGTATGTTCACCTGCCGTCAGGCGTAAGCACTGCTGGGGAGAGGGGTCCGGCGTGCGCGCGAAGACCGCGCACGCTGGTTCAAGCTTTCAGTTATGACATCATCATCTCGCCGGCGATCCTGTCCGCCGTTTCTTTCATCACGGTCATGTTCCCGAAATCGTACCTGCCGTCCCGCACCGCCCGCGCGAGCGCGTCAAGGCGCTCCCGGCGTTCCGCCGCGAAGGCCTCGTCCTTTTCGCGGACGATCGCGCCGAATTCCCGAACCTGGGCGTCCGTGAAGACGCCGGGTGTTCTCATCCAGCGGGGCAACCGCTCCAGGTCAAGCCTGCTGCGCGCCTCGTCCGATATTTCCACCTGGTCCGTTCCCCTGTCCGCGCGCGCGGGCTGCCTGAGAAAAACGGGTGATCCCTTCGTTTCTCCCCGGTAGGGGTTGCGGTCCAATATTCCTGTCCTGTTTATAATCATGATCTTTGCCTCCCTTTGAGTATCGATGTGACATAGTTATTATCGGAGGATGCACACATATGTTTAGCCATATTTATGTGTAGTTTGAATTTTTTTAGGGGGGGGGCGCCATCCGGGCGGGCCCTGAAAGTCGCTGTATCCGGGCCCGCTTTACCTGCTGCGATAGAATCGGTCCTTGGGTATGCCGGTGACCTTCACGGCCTCGATGATGTTGTCGTTGAAGTGCTCGAGGATGCTGGCGATGATCTCTTTTTCCAGGGTTTTAAGGCTCAGTTTCTCCCTGATTATCCTGTTCCTGATCTCCGCTATAGCGCTCTCACCGGCGCCGAGACGGCTGTCACTGTCGACCTTGTAAAACAGGTACTCGAAAGCTTCCGGACCGATAATTTTTTCATGGTCCGACAGGTGCAGCAGGGCCCTCTTGATGACGTTTTCGAGCTCCCTGACATTGCCGGGCCATGAATATTCCTTCAGCCGCGCGATCGCCCGGTCCTCGACCTCGACGTTCTTTTTCCCCAGCTCCCTGCCGAAACTATTAACCAGGTAGCGAACGAGGTTTTCCATATCCATGGTTCGCGCGCGCAACGGGGGCAGGTGAATCGGATAGGTTCCGATTCTATAGTAGAGATCGCTTCTGAACCTGTTCTCCCGCATGGACTTATCGAGGTCCCTGTTGGTAGCGCTTATCAGTCGAAAATCGACGCTGATGCTTCTTAGTGCGCCCAGCCGTTCCACTCGTTTTTCCTGCACGGCGCTGAGCAGCCTCGTCTGCATCTCGGGGCTCAGCTCGCCGATTTCGTCGAGGAACAGCGTTCCGCCCTGGGCGAGCTCGATTTTACCGGGCTTCTCCCTGTCCGCGCCCGAGAACGCCCCTTTCGAAAAGCCGAAGAGCTCGCTCTCGATCAGGTTTTCCGGGATCGCGCCGCAGTTTATTTTTATAAAGGGCTGTGCCCTGCGCGCGCTCATGAAATGGATGGCCCGGGCCAGGGCCTCCTTGCCGGTGCCGGTCTCGCCCGTGATGAGCACATTTTCATTCGTGGGGGCGATGTATTCCGCTTTCCTGTAAACTTCCTTTAAACCGCCGTCGATCCCGATAATCGAATCGTTCAGGAAATTCAGCCCCTTGAACGCCTCTTCGCAGATAAGCCGCATGCGCACAACCCTCTCGCGTTCATCCCTGGCCGTCGCGCACGACGTTATCGCCGCGTCGATGAGGGCCTTGAAGGGAGCGAGCTTCAGGGGCTTTTCGACCACCTTCCTGATGACGTCGCCGTTGATGCAGTCCTCGAGCAGGTCTTTTTCCGCGTACGCGGTAAGCAATATTCCGTAATGGTACCTGTCGTTCCTTTTCGCCTCCAGGAGCAGGTCCAGGCCGTTCATTCCCGGCATCTTGTAGTCGGAAACAATAATGTCGAAGTATTCATTTTGAAGGGCCTTCCACGCGTCACGCGGATCCAGGAATGTGCGGATGGAATACCCCGAAAGGTAATCCCTGATGCTTTCGAGAATGATCGCCTCGTCGTCGACTACCATGATGGAGAAATCGTTCATATTCATTCCTTCGCGACGATGGTGAAGACAGTTCCTTTGCCGGGCTCGGAGTCGACCGTCAGATCCCAGTCCATTTTTACGGCCAGGTTTTTCACGATGTTAAGCCCGAGTCCCACTCCACGGCCGACGTCCTTCGTGGTATAGAAGGCGTCGAATATCCTGTCCCTGTGTTCATGCGGAATTCCGCATCCCGTATCGGCGACCCGGATGCGCGCGGCGCCGTCCATCCTCTCCGCCGCAATCGAGATGGATCCCGTTCCCGAAATGGATTCCATGGCGTTGGCGACGAGGTTATCCAGTATCTGTCGGAAGGCGTCCCTGTTACCCATGATCGAGACGGCATTTTCGATATCCGTATCGAAGCGTATCCGACCCCCATTCCGTTCACGATGCTCCGCGACGACTATTCGCGCCGTCTCCCCCACATCGATGGGTTCCTTCTCCAGGGTTTTATTCGAGTACAGGATCCTGATATTGTTGACGATTCCCTCTATCTTCTCCGCGCTTTCATGGATATTACGGAAATACCGGAGCACCCTTTCGTTTGCTCCCAGATCGGTTTCGTCGATCAGCCTTTTCAGGTTGTCCAGGGGTCCCGTTATGCCGGATAACGGGTTGAAAATTTCATGCGATATACCGCCCAGCAGCATGCCCAGCGACATGAACTTGTCCCTATCGAAGGCAGCTTTTTTCAGGTCCTGGTATCTCAGGATGGAATCGATCTTGGAAATGAGTTCCTCCATGACGAAGGGCTTGAATATGTAATCGATCGCGCCCCTGTTCAGGCCGTCGATCCTGTCGTCGCTGCCGGATTTCGCGGTTACGAACACGAACGGGATGTCCCTGTAGCCGGGCAATTCCGTGATCTTCTCGATAAAGCCGTACCCGTCCATCTCGTCCATCATGATATCGGATATGATGACGTCAGGCGGCGGCATTCCCGCGAGCTTTTCCAGCGCCTCCCTCCCGTTGAGCGCCGCTGTCACCCGGTAGCGCTCCCCCAGCCTGGTGCGCATGAGCGCGAGAAGGTCCCGGTTGTCCTCGACGACGAGGACGCTGCTGCGCGCTCCCGTTACGGGAGGAACGTCGGGCAATTCCCGGAAATGCGGGACGGTGTCCGCAGGCCTGACCGCGAGCATTTCACTGTGTATAACGTCCCCTTCGATGGGCCGATATTTTTCCAGCACAACGGTGAAGGTCGTCCCGGTGCCCGGTTCGCTGTCGACGCGTATGGTACCACGGAGCGATTCCACGATGCTTTTCACGATTGAAAGCCCCATGCCGATTCCCTGGATATTGCGCTTATTGTGGGTCACCTGGAAATACGGTTCGAATATATTCCCGAGCTGCACCCTGTCGATGCCGATGCCCGTATCTTTCACCAAAAACGAAATCTCGTCGTCATCCGATTTGAGCGCGACATGAATTTGTCCGCCCTTCCTGTTATACCGGATGGCGTTTTCTATGAGGTTGTTGATTATGCGCTCTATCGCCAGTGGGTCGGCCTTCGCGAACAGATCGCGTTCGATGTCGGATGAAATGGTGATTTCCTTGCCGTACACCATGCTGGCGAAGAGCTCCGTTTTCTGGCGCAGTATATCGGAGAGCCGGGATACCTGCGTATGATCGTAGAGATCGGCACCGCGCTCGAATTTCAGCACATCGAAGAAATTCACCATGTCGGCGAGGAGCTTGTCTATGCCCCGCCTGACCACCTTTATCTCGTCGCTCGATCCGTGGATGCGGATATACTGGTCCATGTAATTCGAGATGAGCGTGAGCGGCGTCTTTATTTCGTGCGAGAGGTTGGTGAAGAAATTCGATTTGACCTTGTCCATTTCCTTGAGCTTCTCGTTGGACGCGCGGAGCTCGTCGGTGCGATCCCTGATCTTGTCCTCGAGATGCACGTTCAGGTCCGCAAGGTCGTTCTTCATCACGTGGATCGTGTCGGCGAGGGCGAACGAGAGGATGGCCACTTCGAACACGGTGCCGATCTGCATCGAGTACGCGGTCAAGAATACATCCGGCAGGATCGTGAACGTTTTAAGCGCGTACATCAGCGTGCCGATTATGTAGAGCCCGAACGCGGCGACAAAGAACTTGATCCGCCTGACCCAGGGTCCCGGGGTGAACAGCAGCACCAGCGCGATCGAAACGCCCACAACGGCGAAAACCACCACGAACGCAGAAATCACTAAATTGCCGATACGGTAGTTTCCCGTCACCAGTGTCAGCACCGACATGACAAGGCCGGCCAGGGCCAATATTTTGAACGACCTATCCGCGTATTTCATCAAGGGCCGGTCCTGGTCCATAGTTCGCAGGAAATACCTGACGAACTGGAAGATGGCAAAACCGGTCAGGCCCATAAATACGGGATAGGAGATGACGGCCCACCAGACCTGGTTGGGCCAGAGATACTGGAACGAGATTCCATGGAGATTCATCATGAGCAGGCTCATCACGACGATGTGCAGGCTCAGGTAGAGATAGGTGACATCGCGGATCGAAAAAAACAGGAAGAGATTGTACAACGCCATGATAAGCATGATGCCGTAGAACATCCACAGGACGATGTCCTCGTTGTAGATCTTCTCCCTGAAAGCCTCCCGCTGCCAGATAACGGGCCGGATGTTCATGGCGCCTTCGGTTAAGTAACGCAGGTAATACGTTTCCTGCGTGCCCGCCCTGATTTTCAGCGGCACTACCAGCGTCCGGTATATCACCGGCCGGTCGTAAAAGGGTTTCCTGTTCCCGATTTCGGTGATCCGGAATCCCTCCTTGTCCGGTTCAAAAAGCTTCATGTCGTTGATTAAGATATAATTCTGCTCGATGTAGACTTCCAGGTCGTGCCGCTCTTCATTCTTCAGCGCAAACCGCGCCCAGTACGCCGATTTCGTAAATCCTAATGCGGGGTTTTCGGCCTTCGATTTTACCCACCTCGCGTCGTTCCCCGGATTACACAGCGATGCAATGCTTTCTATCGCATCGGGATCTTCATGAAGCTCGAGATGCTTTCCCAGCGGGATACTCTTCGTGGCGTCGGTTATTGAAATGGGGTCGGAAAAGAGCGGGCGGGCGTACAATCCGGTGAGTATGATTACACAGGCGATCATTCTATATGAATTTTTTCCCGCGCCGCCGGGGCACACGGGCTTCCTCTTGCCTGCGATAAAATGGTTCATCTCATGGTCCCGGCCGATATCACATTGAGCGACATGCCACAAGTCCTGAAAATGCGCGCCATTCCGCGGTTCCCGCGATCACGGAACTTCCATCGGTTGCGTTTCCCCGGGTTATGTATTTTTGGTGCGGCTTGGGGTTCGATCCAATTATTCCAGGCGGAGCCGGTTTTCTTCTAAATTGGATGCATCACGCTGTCAACAGTTATTCGCAATTCGCGAAATAAGTTCGCATTACCGGAATGCGCAATTGCGGTGAGTAAATTGCTGTTCGATTAATACATACACAATTCCTGGAATGTCGAAATAACTGCCAATTACATGAACATAGTAAATCAATGTGCTCAAAAACCACCTCGAACAAATCAGGTCCGATATTTTCCCGGATGGCATGATTCATGCTTTTAGAATATCGACGCCAATTAAAAAGCCAGGCGGGCCTTTTATGATCATCATGGAGGAATCATGAAGAAGCAGAGGCGTTTCACCATACTTCTGATATTTGTGCTGGCCGTAGCCCTCAACCTTGTAGGCTGCGACAGCGGCAGCAGCGGGACGGACGCGGAGCCAACGGTATACACGGCCGGGAGTTATATTAATGGATCAATATCAGTACCCTGCTACTGGACCGGCACAACCAGGACGCCTCTTGCAGGCGACGGCACACATGATGCGGTTGCGAATTCGATTTTCGTATCAAGCGGGTCAGTCTACGCTGCCGGATATTACAATGATGGCTCGAAAAACATACCCTGCTACTGGGCCGGCAATGTGCTCACGCCGCTTGCGGGCGACGGCACGCATACATCGGAAGCATATTCGATCTTTGTATCCGGCGATACCGTATATACTGCCGGTTATTACTTTGATGCGACAAAAGTGGTTCCCTGTTACTGGACCGGCACAACCAAGACGCCCCTTGCGGGTGATGGCACGCACGATGCGGTGGGAACCTCGATTTTCGTATCGAGCGGCATTGTTTACACCGCAGGGTACTATAATGACGGATCGAAGGACATACCTTGCTACTGGATTAATTCCACCAGGATTCCACTTGCGGGAGACGGCTCGCATAGTGCACATACCCTCTCGATCTTTCTGACGGAAGGCAAAGTCTATACCGCGGGATATTTTAAAGATGCGACAAAAATGATTCCCTGCTATTGGACGGGGACCTCAAGGACGGATCTCGCGGGTGACGGCACACATAATTCGAGCGCAGCGTCAATTTTTGTCTCGGACGACACCGTGTACACTGCCGGCAGTTATAACGACGGGTTGAAAAACATACCCTGCTATTGGACCGATACGTCGATGACGCCCCTCGCGGGTGATGGTGCGCACTTCGCGACCGCAACCTCAATTTTCGTAGCGGACGGAACAGTCTACACTTCCGGGTATTACAACGACGGATCGAAATATATCCCATGTTATTGGACCGGCACCGAGAGGACCGATCTTCCAAGATTTTCTTCTTATAACGCGGTAGCAAATTCGATCTTCGTCGAGTAGCCGGACCCCACTGGAGGAAGGAGAAGGAATGCGCATTCAAGGAGAGATCCGGATTATTTATGAATCACAAAACATGTCTTTATACGGCATTGGTATGTAGAGGAGATGAAGATTATGAAGATTCAACTGAAATTTGCATTAGTTTTAATGATTGCGGTATCGTTGGCTTTTACTGCCTGCACTGGAGATGGTGATAGCGGAGATGTGACGGTACTGGAAATCGGCAACGAGTTTCAAGGTGGAAAAATGGCGTACATACTTGAGTCAGGCGACCCTGGATATGATGCTAATGTGCAGCACGGTCTGATCGCGGCTACCGAAGACCAGAGTACAATAATAATGTGGGCTATCGCGGCTTTCCAGTCAACAGCAGTCCCGGACACTGGAACCGCACTTGGAACTGGTTCTGCAAATACTGATAAGATCATTGCACAAAATGGAGCAGGTAGTACCTACGCTGCAGGTTTGGCTCGCGCATACAACGGCGGCAGTTATACCGACTGGTATTTGCCATCACTTAATGAACTTAATCAACTATACCTTAATAGAGTAGCAGTTGGCGGTTTCGCTGATAGCGCCTATTGGAGTTCGTCTGAGGACAGTGCTGCCAACTCGTGGGTCCAGGTTTTTAGCGATGGCAGCCAGCTCAACGCCGATAAGGGTGATGGAATTCGTGTTCGGGCTGTTCGGGCATTTTAACAATTTAACTATTTTCTTTCCCGAGGAGTTGGAGCGATGCCTGGGTACCACGAAGACCGATCTTGCGGGCGACGGCGCACCTGATGCATATGTAATGTCGGTATTTTTTCAATAACCTGGTCGAATGAGCAAAAAGGAGAACCGGTGCATTTAACAGTAACAGGGTCATCCGGGGCGGGTGCTGGGCATTCGGCGACAGCGACCTGCACGTGGGCACGCCATTCGCAGGCAACGCGTTCGACGAAACCAACTGGCGCGGGCTCCGCGTTGCGAGGAGCAGGTGAGCGCCAGAAACAAAATCGAACCGGTGTGTCGGCGGATATGAGATGAATCGGAATTTTCGGTTTGCGACAGGATGACCCGGAGGTTCCGTCGTAAATTTCGTGCTGAGGATTGGTGAATGATTATGAGTGAAGCGAGTGTAGCCATGATAAGAAGATCGTATCGACGCACGATACTTGCCGGGATTCTCTTTTCGCTGATCGTCTTTATCACCTGCAGTGATGAAGGCGGTGATGGAGGACCGAATGCGGGGGACAGGAAAACTTTTACCATCGCCCACACGGCGCTTGGCTGGAGCATGGTTTACGTTCCGGGCGGGACATTTCCAACGAAGGCGGACGACAGCGCCACCGGGACCGTAGCGGACGCCTGCTGGATAGGCGAGACGGAAGTGACGTGGGAATTATGGGATGCCGTCCGGTCCATGGCAAGCTCCCACGGTTACGCATTTCAAAATAGCGGGATGAAGGGAAATGATGGCGCCGCGGGAAAGACCGGCCTGCATCCGGTGAGCATGGTAAGCTGGCGCGATGCCATGGTGTTCTGTAATGCGCTTACCGAATGGTACAATTCATACAACGAAACAAGCTACGCGTGCGCCTACACCTATACGGGGCTGATAAATCGAGATTCCTCCGACGCGACCGCGTGCGACAACACCGTATTTGATTCCTCCGCCACCGGGTTTCGTCTCGTCATGAAAAACGAGTGGGAACTCGCGGCACGATGGAGAGACGACGCGACCAATTCGGTGAGTGGATACGATGATCCGTATTTCACCCGCGGTAGTTCCGCGAGCGGCGCGACCTCGATCTACAGCGATGCTGCCGCGACAGGACTGGTGGCGGTTTACGCGGCCAATTCCGGGACATCGACCGCGGAGGTGAAAAGCAAGACGGCGAATTCGCTCGGCATTTACGACATGAGCGGCAACGTGTCCGAATGGTGCTTCGATATGTTCTCCACAACCATCACCAGCAGGGTCATTCGGGGAGGCAGTTGGTCCGAAGTGGCTCAATCCGTGCAAGTCGGCATGTCAGTATCCTTGGCCACGGGTGCCGCAAACAATCATGTCAGTTTTCGTATCGCGAAAAAGGCTCCTTGAAAATCCGATTAAAGTCGCCACGCGGAAGGCGCAAAGACCGGTACAGGAATGATTTATCTGATTTGGTGCACGGCGCACGCGTGGGCTTTCATGAGAACGAAGGGAATTGAACATGATCGGAAAAAGCGAATAACCGATGTCCCTTAAGGAGGGGGTATGAAGAAACTGGAATTGAATTTTCTGGCGCGGATTTTAATCGCCTTATTAGGCGTTACGCTATTATTCATCGGATGCGACGGTGGCGGAAGCGGCAATAGCGGTCCGCACGATGTCTGGACCTGGATGACGGGAGAATCCGGTATAAATCAAACGAGCGTGTACGGCACGCGGGGAGTCCCCGATCAGGCAAATACGCCGGGGATCCGCACGGACTCCGCCTCCTGGATGGACGGAAATGGGAATCTCTGGCTATTCGGAGGTTACGGGTACGATACGAACGGAAATGCCGGATCCTTGAGCGATCTATGGAAATATGACGGCACTAACTGGACCTGGGTTTCGGGGGACAACCTGTGTAACCATTCGGGCATATACGGAACCCGGGGTACCGCGAACCCATCCAACAACCCGGGCACGCGCAGCCAGGCGGTATCTTGGATCGATGCAAATGGAAATCTATGGCTCTTCGGCGGAACCGGGTATGATGAACCAGGAAACACCGGATATCTGAACGACCTCTGGAAATTCGACGGCACCAGTTGGACCTGGGTCTCGGGGGACAAAGAGGTGTACAAGGCGGGCGTGTACGGCGATTTGGGGGTCGCAAATGAGTTCAACAAGCCGGGATCCCGAACATGCGCCACATCCTGGATCGATGCGGGCGGCACTCTCTGGCTATTCGGCGGAATAGGATACGATGACGCTTCCCACAACGGATTTCTGAACGACCTCTGGAAATTCGACGGCACCGACTGGACCTGGATCTCCGGGGATATCTATGGCGATCATGGGGGCACCTTCGGAACTAAAGGCGTCGCGGATGCGGCAAACAAACCGGGGTCCCGCTACGGCGCCGTCCCCTGGATCGATAAGAGCGGCAACCTCTGGCTCCATGGCGGATACGGTTTCGATAAATGGGCTACCGCCGGCATGCTGAATGACCTCTGGAAATTCAACGGTTCCCAATGGACCTGGGTTTCGGGGGATGATGAAGGGAACCAGGCCGGAGTTTATGGCACAAGGGGAACCGCCGGTGCCGCCAATAAGCCAGGAGGAGGTTACCGGGCTGTAAGCTGGACGGATGGAATCGGCGACTTCTGGCTCTTTGGCGGATACGGAAACGATAAGGACGGGACAGCAGGGTACCTTAACGCCCTCTGGAAATTCGACGGCACGAAATGGACCTGGATCTCAGGGGAAGACGTGAGAGACCAGTCGGGGGTCTACGGCACTAGGGGAGTCGCCGATTCCGCCAACACCCCGGGCGGACGAAGATATATGATTTCCGGTATCGACGAAAACGGAAACCTGTGGCTCTATGGCGGATACGGCTACGACAAGAATGGAACCCTGGGTTATCTGAGCGACATGTGGAAATATATTCCCTGAGGGGCGGCGGATTTGCGCACCTTACAACGCGCGCACACCCTTCCCCGCGACGCCGCGCATCGGCCCGAAATGCCGTACGACGCGCCGCCGCGGGACAGGTTTCCTGAATCCGCGTCTATTTTTCGGCGAGGGCCTTCATGTTGGACAGGCCGGTTTCGAAATCCTTGCCGACCATCCTGTCCACGTTGAAGAAGATATGCATGAGCTTGGCGAAATAGTTGTTTTTCCCGTGCATCATCCAGGTGACGTTCGTGACGCCCCCCTTCGCTTCGAGCGTGAAATTGACGGCGTTATGCGCCTCCATGGGTTTCAGGAAATCGAGCTTGATCGCGATCTTTGAAGACGGAATCGCGTCCGTGATCTCCATACGCCCCTTGCCGACATCGCTGTTGCCTTCCCACTCGTACACGGATCCCTTGCCTGTCGCCGCGCCGCTCAAAGTACGCTTCATCGCGGGATCGAGCTTTTCCCACGGCGACCATTTCCCCCAGTTCCGGAAATCGTTGACGAGGGGGAATATTTTTTCCGGAGGGGCTTTGATGGCCGCCTCACGCTGTACATGGAACGTGTCGGGCCTTGTCGCGGCGAATATGAGCAGGGCCGCGATCAGGACGACGATGACGATAACGATTTTCTTTACCATATGATCCTCCTTGTTTTGTGATGCCGTTTCGATATAATGCGCCCGGCCGGCGGGGGAATAATCATGACTTCGTTCCCGCAGGCCGGTACGTGAGCAGTACGATCCCGCACCTGAACGTCCTGGTTTTCAGCAGGTCCAGGTCGAGTCTCCCCTTGAGTCCCGCGAACATGGATTTCCCCTCCCCCACCACGACCGGGTTCACCATGAGCCTGAATTCATCGATCATGTCGATCTGCGCGAGCGAGGCGACGAGCCCGCCGCTGCCGAAAATGACGAGGTCTTTCCCCGGCATATTTTTCAGGCTGCGTATTCCCTCTTTCGTGACGTCGCGGACGATCGACGAGTTATTCCAGCCGGCGGATTTGAGCGTTGTGGAAAATACGATCTTGGGAAATTCGTTCATCGCGCTCGTGATGGCCGGGTCCTCCGTGGTCGCAGTCGGCCAGAACGAGGCCATCGTCTCGTAGGTGACCCTCCCGAACAGCATCGTGTCGATACCGCCGATCAACTCCTTCGAATACGAGGCCGTTTCGTCATCCCAGAGAAACCAGTCGATCTCCCCGCTGGGTCCCGCGAAATACCCGTCGAGCGTCATGTAGTTCGATACGATTATTTTTCTCATGATGCCGTGTCACCTCCCGCTTACTTAAGAATATCCGCGAACTTGTCCAGGGACTGGTTCCAGCCAGTGCGCATGTCGTCCAGGTTCTCCTCCGGCGGCAGCCCGGCGTGGTGCAGGGTGAACGCGGTCTTGTCGCCGCGATCCTCGAACGTCACGGTCACCTCCAGCTCCAGGGGGAAATCGGGACTCATACCGTAATGCGCGGCCGAGACCACGTTTCCCTTTTCGTCCGCGAAGCTGTCCGTCGCGACTATCCGCTCCATGGGCTCGATCTCCTTGTACACGCCCGTGCTCCAGTAGTCCTTCCCGTCGGGCGCGCGCATGCAGAGCAGATACGTTCCCCCCACGCGAAAGTCGATCCGGCTGAAGGGCGCGGTGAAATCTTTAGGCCCCCACCATCGCTTCGCGCTCTCCGCATCCGTCCATGCCTTCCACACGCGCTCGCGCGGCGCGTCGAATATGCGCTCGATGACGAGCACCTTTCCCTCGATTCCCGTCGCCTGCTTACTCATCGTGGCCATTCTGTGCCTCCGTTTTTTTCATATAAAAATAATCTTCCCCTCTCGTCTCTGCCGGATCGAATGCTCCTGAATGTGCGCCGCCGGATTTCATACGCTCCGTCAAGCTTATCGTTGCTGCAATGACGATCGGGACATAGAATCGCTTTCGTCCAAGCGCGGGAGGAAGCGATTATAATGTATCAAAATATGCACGTGCTGCCGCCGAATCAACACGGGCTGTGGAAAAAATATCTTTTCGCCGAAATCGCGGATATCGGTACTCGCCAGGGTATCTTGCTCGATTTCTGATTGCAATTTCCCCGAAGCCGCGGTTTCCTGAAACACCTGGCCGGCATAAAGACCGGGGGGTCCGATACTCACACGGGAGTTTCCAATATGCGTTTTTCAGAAATAGCGCGTCTTCGCCTCGAGGCCCAGCACATTTCCGGTTCAACATTCTCCGCTCCGGAGGACGCGGTCCTGTCGCTGGGTGCGCTCCAGGCCCAGGACTACAACGCCGCGAGGTGGGCAGCCGGTCTTCGCGCGCCCGGGACCGCGGAGGCCGCCGTGGAGCGCGCGATCGATCGGGGATCGATCGTCCGTACCTGGCCCATGCGCGGCACCCTGCATTTCGTCGCACCCGGTTTCGTCCGCACACTGCTCGCGTTATGCGCACCCCGCGTCGTCGCGGCGAGCGCCGGGCGTTACCGCGAGCTGGGCCTGGACGACAAAACGTTCGGCACGAGCCGGGAACTGATCGCCCGCGCCCTCGAGGGAGGAAAGAGCCTGTCGCGCTCGGAGGTAATGGACCTGCTGGAACGCGCGCGAATTTCCACGGAGGGCCAGCGCGGCTACCACATCATTTCCCACCTCTCCCAGACCGGGCTCCTGTGCATGGGGCCCGCGCGGGGGGCGGAACAGGGCTTCGTGCTGCTGGACGAATGGGTGCCTCGCGAGAAAACGCGCACGCGCGAAGAGTCACTCGCGGAGGTCGCGCTCGTATACTTCCGGGGCCACGGGCCCGCCACCCTCCCCGACTTCGCGCGCTGGACGGGACTCGGCCTCATGGAAGCGCGCGCGGGACTCCTGTCGGTGGGAGAGCGCCTGGAGCACGCGTCCGTCCGGGGCGAAGACTACTGGTTTGCCCCGATCCCACATGAATCCGCCGCCCGCCCCGCCCAGTCGCACCTCCTTCCCGCGTTCGACGAATTTCTGATCGGCTACGGGGACCGCGCCGCGGCCCTGGCGCAGGGGATGGAGCAGCGTGTCGTTTCGCGTAACGGCATTTTCTATCCCGTGCTCGTTGCCGGCGGCCGTGTCGCGGGGACATGGAAGCGCACGGTGAAGAAAGGACTGGTGGAAATCGAGATCGCCCCGTTCGCGACTCCCGGCGCGCGCCTGAAACGCGCGGCCGGGGAAGCCGCGGAGGCCTACGGCAGGTTCAAGGGCCTGCCCGTTTCGCTGTCATGGAAGGCATAGGGGAAAGCCGTCTTCGCGGGACGTTGGCTCGTGCCGTTTAAAAGAAGGAACGTGTGTCTCAGCGTAAAATGCCAGCTATCATGGCGATAAAATCCTTCATCTCCTCGTGGAGTCGTACAACATCCGTCTTCTGGTAATCAATGAAATCATCATAGTCTCCCCTGGTTCTCATTTCGAAGGCGGTATTGACTATCCTTCCGAAGCGCCTGTCCACGGCCCCCTCTTTTACGAAACGTTTGTTGAACCAGCCGATGAGCTGAAGGTGTTTCGAAGTTGTGAATCCTTCTTGCAGTGCCAGAGCCGAAAGGGCGTGAAAAATCCCGTAATAGATCCTATTGACTGCGGTGACATAGTGTCCGTTATTGATATGGGTTTGTACTTCTTGTACCAGGCCTTCGGCCTTTTGGAGTCGGTGATGGACAAGCGCACGGCGGTCTTCGTCATTCAAAGTCATATGTGCAGGCCGGTCTCAAGCGCATGTTGAATATAAGGCTGCTTACCTCGAAGAGTCGCGAGGTCTTCAACTGAGAGGACCTTGGCGTCGATCAAAATATCACGATCCAGGTCAATCTCGTAGCAGATGTCATAAATCTCCCTCTCAATTGCTCCGTTGGCATTCTCGCGCAGCACTATCAGAACATCATAATCTGAATGCTCTGCCGAAGTCCCTTGGACGCGTGATCCAAACAATATGATAGTATGGACAATATCGCCCATGCGGTCGGTGATCCGCGCGCGAATATCTTGCAGTAGTATTTTATTGTCAGTGCTCATATTCGATTAAAGGTAAAGGCTGAAATCTGTCTTGTCAAGATGTATCCGATATTGAAATCGGCAGAAAATAATTTTTATTATAGGTCAGGTCTTATGCGGTGCAATGATCGCCAGGCGGACCGGATAATAAGCTTGCGCCGATCTCCCCATCCGCTATAATGAGTACGGTTAAATACCGGGCACCCGCGCCTGGTTAAATCAGGAGGACCGATCCCATGAGAAAAGGCTTAATAGGACTGGCGATCATTATCGCCGCAATAATAACCATTGCATTCGGGTACTTCTTTTTCCAATACCGCTTCTATACGAAGGAAGACCCGACCAAGTGGGAAGACGACATCAAGGCCATCGAGGCGCGCACGGCGGGTTCCCCGCTCAAGGGCAGGGCCGTCGTGTTCATCGGATCTTCGAGCATTTTGAAATGGGAGAGCCTTGAGCGCGATATGGATCCCGTTCCCGTTATACGACACGGGTTTGGCGGCTCGCGCATCAAGGACTCGACCTGGTTCGTGCCGCGCCTCGTCACCGCGTACCATCCCCCCGCGGTGGTGCTGTACGCGGGCGACAATGATATCTATTTCCGCGATCTCTTTGGCGCGAAACCGGACACGGCCGGGCAGTGCCTTGAGGACTTCAAGGTCTTCGTCGCGGCCGTGCACCGGGACCTGCCCCGCATACGGATTTACTTCGTCTCGATCAAGCCCTCGGTCGACCGAATGAAATTCTGGCCGCAGATGAAGGCGGCCAATGAACTCATACGGGATTTCTGCGCAAGGGACCCGCGGCTCGCCTATATCGACATCGCGACCCCCATGATCGCCGGGGACGGAACGCCGCGCGGGGAATATTTCCTTGCGGACGGTCTCCATCTCAACGAAGCGGGATACTGGCTCTGGACGTCCATTATCAAACCGGTGCTGCAGTGAACGATTATTTTCGCTGAGAAGAACGATATTAAGGAAGATCGCCATGAAAAAAAATACGGGCAATGCGTATCTGGGCTTTTTAATTCTGGTCATGCTTGTCCTGCCGCTGGTGTCCGTGCTCACGGAGGCGGCGTTGAACGCCGATGCGCCGTTCACGATTGAGCCCGCGGGAAAATGGTTCCTTTTCTGGGGAATCGGGATGCGTCTTCTCATCGCCGGACTCAGACAGGCCCTCAATCCGGTGTTCACCGCCCGGGATATATTCAATATAACGGATGTCGCAAGTCATGCCCTCGTAAGGGAACTGGGATTTTCCAACATATGCCTGGGTCTGCCCGGGGTCGTTTCCCTCTTTTTCCCACACTGGCGCCTGGCGGCCGCGTGTGCGGGGGGACTTTACATGGGCATCGCGGGAATTCAGCACGTTTTCAAAAAACCAACCGGATCGAACGAAATCACGGCAATGATATCCGACCTCTTCATTTTTCTCCTCATGGCGGCATATGTGCTGACGGCGGTGTTGTGTTGAATTATGCGCGCGTCCGGCCCGGCGCCGGGCGCCCTGAATTTACTTCGGCAGAAGCGATTGCACAAGGGCGGACCAGTAGGACGCCCCGGCGGGCAGGATCGCGTCGTTGAAATCGTAGCCCGGCTGATGCGGCATGCCGTTTTCTCGAGGCGCCCCCGCGCCGATCGCCATATAGGCCCCCGGCTTCTCATTCAGCATGAACGCGAAGTCCTCGGAGCCCATCAGGGGCGGGATGGCGGTGATGACGGCGCCGGGCGCGGCCACCCGCGACGCCGCGAGGATCGCCTCGTCCGATTCCCTCTCGCTGTTGACCACCGCGGGGTAGCGGCGTTCGTAGCGCACCTCGATCGCTACGCCGGTGGACGCGGAAACTCCCGCGGCCGTTTCCTTCATCCGCCGCTCCACCAGATCCTGGACCGCCGGGAGAAAGTGGCGGGTTGTTCCCCGCATACGTACGGATTCGGGGATGACGTTATAGGTGGTGCCGCCGTGGATGTCGGTAACGCTGATCACGGCGGACTCCGTCGCGCTAATATTCCGGCTCACGATCGTCTGCAGCATCGTGACCAGGTGCGCGGCGGCGACGACGGGGTCCTTTCCCGATTCGGGCATCGCCGCGTGGCTGCCCGTTCCCTTGAGGCTTATGTCGAAAATATCGAACGCCGCCATGGCCGGGCCTTTCCTGATCGCGAAATAGCCCTCCGGCAGGATCGGGAAATTATGCAGCGCGAAGACCGCCCTGCACGGGAACCTCTCGAAAAGGCCGTCCTCAATCATTACTCTCGCGCCCCCCTCGTTTTCTTCCGCGGGCTGGAAGATGAAGTGGACCGTCCCCCTGAAGCAGTCGTTCGCGGAAAGAAACCGCGCCGCGCCCAGGAGCATCGCGGTATGCCCGTCATGGCCGCATGCGTGCATTTTCCCGGGATGCTCCGAACGGTATTCCAGGTCGTTCTCTTCCTCGATGTCGAGGGCGTCGATGTCGGCGCGGAGCGCGATTGCCTCCCGCGTATCGTCGCCCCTGCGCAGCGTGGCGACAACCCCGGTCCGGCCTATCCCGGCCGCGACCTCGAGCCCGAAGGATTGCAGCTTTTCCACGACAAAATCCGAGGTGATCTTTTCCTGGAAGGCGGTCTCGGGATGCCGGTGAAGGAAACGGCGCCACCCTGTCATTTCCTCTGCAAGCGCCGCGACGTTTTCAATTCTGGACATGGTTTTCTCCCGGCCCGGCCGTTTCAGATACTATCGCACACGGGGCTCAGATATCAAACTGCTTTTTTATCATGATCCGCAGAATCGTCCTGTCGGTCTCGATCATGCCTATCGTGGAAAGCTCACCCACGTTCTTCATCGTCTGCTCCGGCGTCGAGGCGACGATGCCGTCGGTGGCCTTCACGTTGACACCGTGCAGTGAAAAAAGCGCCGCCTGGACCGCGGTCCCCGCCGCGGTCGCGAGCTTCAACGAACAGCCAGCCTTGGCGCCGTCGCAGATGACGCCCGCGAGGTCCTCGATCAGGTTCGTGATCGCGCCGGCGATGTGGTGCAGTGTGCCGTTCATGAGGTAGGCGATGCCGCCGGCGGCCCCCGCGCCCGCCGCGACCGAGCATCCGCACACGGCCGAAAGCCTGCCGGTATGCGCCTTGACGTAGGCCGTGAGGATATGGCTGAAGGCGATCGCGCGGAGCACCCTGGAATCGTCGTCACCGGTGACGTACTCGCGCACCGCCCAGATGGGCAGTATCGCCGTGAGCCCGTGGTTCCCGCTGCCGGCCGAGCTCATGGCGGGAAGCTTTACCCCGGCCATCCTCGCGTCCGACGCGGCGGACGTGAGCATGCGCGCGGAGAGGACCATGTCCTTCTTCAGCCGGCCTTCACCGACCAGCCGCATGAAGGCGCAGCCGATGCCGAGTCCCGGCCCGAACTTCAGGCCGTAATCGGCCAGGACGGTATTGACCCGCACCCCTTCCGCGATGAAGCGCAGGTCCTCTTCATCCAGCTCATCCAGGAGCGCGAGCAGCTCCGCGAGGGAGAGGCCTGTAAGCCATTCCTCGAGACGCGCGCGCGTCGAATGCGCCTGCACCGAACCCGCGAGAAGCGGATTTCCCATAACGGGTGCGCCGTCAAGGATGAGCTCCGTGATATTGTCGTGCGAACCCTCGACACGCGCCTGGGCCCTGTGGCCGCTGCCGCATACCGCGGCGCGGATGAATATGCCTTTCCTGTCCTCCATGAGATGTATCGTGACGCTCTTCTTCCGAACGAGCTCCCTGGCGCGCCCCAGCGCCCGTTCGTCTATCGAGTCGAATATTTCGAGCCGCAGGGAGGGGTCCCCCGCGAGGGCGCCCATCGCCGCCGCGAGGTGGATGCCGTATTCCCCGTTCGTTCCCGGTATGGCGACGCCCATCGCGTTCTTGTAGATGTTCGGATCGAGCCAGACCTCCACCGTTTCGACGCTTCGCCCGGGAAGCAGCGACGCGGCGGCCGCGGCCGAGAGCGCGACCGCCGAGGGCTCGGTGCATCCCAGCGCGGGCGCTACCTCCATCGCGAGCACGTCTTTAACGGTAAACGGCATCACGCACCCCCCGGCAGGACGTTGAAATCGGTGTCCGCGAATCCCCGCACTACCGCGGCGGCGCCGCTTCCGTAATGCCGGGAAAACTCTTCGAGGGCGGCATCCGCCGCGTCCCGGCCCTTCCCGCCGAACTCCCGCGAGAACGCATCGCCCATCGTCTTATACACGTGCCCGGTATGATAATCCCAGGGCATGAGCACCGACTTCCCGGGTTTGACATTTTTCCGGTACAGGAAGGCAAGCATCTCCCGGGGGCCCAGCGCCGCGCCGTGAAAAATGAAATCGCACTCCAGAGCGCCGTCCGGCTTGATGTCGCGCAGCTCCAGCTTCAAATCCGGGTTGAATCCGCGCACCAGCGCGAGGTCCACGTCCAGGCAGTAGTAGCGCCCGTACGGCACCAGGTCAAATTTTTTCCAGGCCGTGTGCCAGCAGCACCGGGGAATTTTCACCCTCATCGCGGGTCTTTTCTCGACGACATTCGTCACCATCTCGCCCCTGCCGGCCTGCCACTCCACATAAACCAGGTAGTTCAGCATTGAACGCTTGTGGCCGTTCTTCTTCGCGCGCAGCGCCATGCGCCTTCCCCGCTGCATGCCGTATTCCTGCACCGCCGCGCGGATCACCGGCGCAGCGTCCCGCTCCCCCGCGCGGCCGATCATTTCCCGCGCCATCCACGCGAAGAGAAGGGCGTGGTGTTCCGCGGTGAAGCCTTTGCGTACGGTTTCGTTCGACATGACGTGACCCCCGTTGAATAGTTGTCCGGCGACACCCCTCATGGTTATCCCCGGGTCAGCCGCCGCGGCGCGTCACCAAGTCCTTGATGACCTTGTCTTTATTCACAGGCTCCAGGACGATGTCCCCTTCCACGGCGGTCTGGCAAATGAGTCCCGGCTTGCCGTTCACGCGGCCGGTGCAGCGCGCGCAGATTCCCAGGGAACACCCCGCATGATCGTAGTAGGCGATGCCGCCGTCAAGGTTTTGATAGATATAATCGAGCGCGTCCATGGCGCTCATTCCCTTTTCGAACGGGACGGAGTAATCGCTATAGTACGGTTCCCTGTCCCGTGACGGGTCGAATCGAAAGACCTTTACGCGTATCGAATCACCGTTCATTATCGTCTCCTCCTGGTGAAGTAACCATGTGCGGCGCTCAATGCTTGCCGCCGGTATCGGAATGGGATTCCATCATCCGCTTCATCATGTCCAGGTAGGGAACCTTCCCGCCCGGAGGGCTCATCGAGGTGACGGTCGCCGCGCGGCTGCCGATATCGAACCCCCCGTCCCCGATCGTCGCGGTGCTTTCCTTCAGCCACGCGTCGTTGTCGGTCACGGGACAGTCCTCGCGGAAGTGCACGCCCCTGCTCTCCGTGCGCGCGAGGGCGCAGCGCGCGGAGACCTCCAGGAGCTGCACCATGTTCCCGAGCTCCAGGGCGTCGATCCATTCCTTGTTGTATATCCTGCCCGGCGAAGCCGCCGTGAGACTGCCAAGCTCATTTGCCCTGACCCTTTCCAGGAACGCTATGAAATCGGAGAGCTCATTTCCATTGCGCACCGGTCCCAGTTGCGCGTGCGCGCGCTCCTGTATGATCCGGCGGGCCCGTGCCGGGCTGATATTTCCCTTCCCCGCGAGCGGCGCTTCCGCGGCGTGCACGAGCGCATTGACCAGGGAGGCGTCCGGAGCAACCTGCGCGCTTCCCCCGGCGAACGCGGCTGCGTTCTCGCCGGCGGTGAGGCCCTGGACCAGCATCTCGGTGATAGCCGAGAAGACCCTGTTGGATCCGAACGCCCCCAGGCAGCACTCGCCCGCAGCGTAAAGCCCGGGTACGCCCGATTCGAAGCGGTCGTTCACGATAATGCCGCCGTCGAAATACTCGACGGCCGGTCCCACCTCTATGGGCTCGCCCGCCTCGAGCATTCTTCCCCATTCGGAGAGGTCGATGGCCTTGTATTTCCAGTCGGGGAAGATGAAGGTGGCGATCATCTTCATTAAATCCCACGACACCTCACCGCGGTCGAAATGGACACCGCCGTTTTCGAATCCATTGCCGGCGCGCACCTCCTTCATGCTCGCCATGGAAATGAAGCTTTTATTCCACTCGGTCGAGGTGCCCGTCTTCACGACAGAGGGATCATACTGTTTCAGAAACTCCTCCCCCTTTCGATTGCAGAGCCTCCCCCCGGCGATGAGGCCCAGCATATAGGGCGCCAGGCTTCCCCGCCACATGGGGGGCTCGTACATGATGTTGCAGCAGAAGGTGATGAACTCCATGTTGCCCAGGGTTGCGCCGGCGCGCTGCGCCATGGCCATGCCCTCGCCGGACAGGTCGCGCATTCCCGTGTTGGGCCAGAACGCCTTGTGCCATCCGCCGCTCGCCATCACGACCGCGCGGCAGGAAACCGCGATGAATTCGCCGGTGCGGATACCCAGGCACAGCGCGCCCGTAACCCCGCCGTCCCGACGCAGGAGCTCCAGCACCATGACGTCTTCGAGCAGGTCCACGCCCACGGACCGCGCCTTCTTCAAAAGAATATCCATGAGGTGCAGGCCGCTGAAAAATATCATGCGCTGGTCCGAGAGCTTGATGTCGATGCCGTAATCCATAAGGTCTTTCAGGAGCCTGGGCGCGGTTTCCACATAGTGCCGCACCAGTTTCTGGTTGTTGAGAAACCAGCCCTGCGTAACGATGTCGTTGAAGCATTTGTCCATGCTGTCGTTCGTGTCGCCGTCGCGCCCCAGCCCGTTCATGCTCGCGCCGTCCAGGGTGAAGTCCGCCCCCGCCATGGGGCTCGCCCCGCACCGCGCCAGCGGACCCTTGCTGACGAGGAGCGCGCGCACGCCCCGTTCCCGCGCCGCGATGGCAGCCCTGAAGCCCGCCCCCCCGCCGCCGATAACGAGCACGTCGGTTTCAATTTTCTGAATTGGCATATCGTTCCTCCGTTATCCGAAACTCACATGGCGCGTCAGTGTCATCACGCCCGGACGGAATTCATCCGGTCATACGCAGGGTACGCGCATGGCAGGCGCCGTTTCCCCTATGGTTATTTGATCCAGGCGCACGCATGTCAAAAGGCCGGCGGGCGCCGATACGGCCTACTCCCGGAATTTCGCCGCGTCCCCGGGATAAAAACGCGAACCGCGAAAATAGCACCAGCTGCTCAGCAGGAGCGTCACCACCGTGATGCTGATAAACCCGGTCATGAGCCCCCCAACCCCGCTCCCGGAACCGTCCGATATCGCGCCGACCAGCAGGGGAGACCACCCTCCCCCGAAATACATCATGAACATGAGCATGCCGAAGGAGAGGCCCTTGAGGCGCGTCGGAACGACGTCCTGGGTTACCGCCTGTTGCGCGGGGATGCCCAGCGTGCAGACGAATCCCACGGCCACGAGTAGCGCCAGGGTCACCCCGGTCATGCCGAGATTGAACAGGTACAGGGCGAGCATCATGATGGCGAGCGAAAGCAGCGCCGCCGCCGCCGGCAGGAGCATGCGGGCCTGCGGATTGCGCCTCTGCCACAGGTCCGCGACCACCCCTCCGCTCATGGTGCCCAGAAGGCAGCCCCCCAGCACCATCGCCATGAGAAGGCCCGCCTTGTCCTCGCCGATCCCGCTTATGCGGATTATGAGCGAGGGGAGCCAGGCGAAAATCATGGTGACGAACGCGTTCATCATCGCGTAGCCGAAATAATTCCACCGGAGGCTTGGGATGGAAAAAAGCTCCCGCGCGGATTTGATAAAGCCGCCCGGGCGGCCGGCCCCCGTGTTTTCCGGCGCCGTCGCATAGTCCTTTAAAAAGAAGGCCGCGAGACCCAGCGCGACGCCGGGAAACGCGAACAGGTAGAAGGGAGCCCGCCAGCCCCCGTGATGCGCCGATATATACCCGCCCAGCATGACACCCAGCGCCGAGCCAAGGGGAAGGCCCATGTTGAACAGCGCCACGACGCGCGCGCGCATCCGTTCCGGATACGAGGCGGTGATAAGGGCGATGCTGCCCGAGGAGAACCCTGCTTCGCCGGTTGCCACGAATATCCGCATAGCCAGGAGCGCTGTGAAAGACCGCGCGACGCCGGTACCGTAGGTGAACAGGCTCCACGCGAGCGCCATGAGCCCGATGGATTTTTTTCTGCTCCATCGGTCCACCAGGTAGGCGACGGGCGTGGACAGGAAGGCCAGGCTTATGAAAAAAAGCGTCTGAACCAGTCCGGCCTGGGCGTCCGAAAGCCCCAGGTCCCTTTTCATGGGCTCGAGCACTGCCGACATCACGCTCCTGTCCATGAAGTTGACGGTAAAAAGCAATGTGCAGACCGCGAGCGCCGCATGGGCGGATATGCCGCCTCCCGGTTTAATGGAATTTTTATAGTATATCATGTATACATGATGTATAGCTATTATACGTTGTCAAGCCATTAATTCGCTCTTTTCACATTGCGTGTGAATTTTTATTGACTTTATGTATAGCATATATACTTTGTACGTATAGAATGTATACATCATGCCCCTGTCATGGGCGGGGGCATGATGGTTGTCGGGGCTTTTGTTCAGGGGCGAAGGTAACCGGCCGCCGCGGGCGGCACGGGTACCCGGTTCATCACTACAAGGGGGATGGCTCTCTATGAAAACACAGGTCGACCAGTACAGAAGGCTGGAAATAGCGGGCGGGCTTTCCACGATCATATTTCCGTTCCTGCTTTTAATCGGATTCCTGCTGCATCCCGACATCCTAAGCTTCGACATCGTAGAGCACGCGGAACAGCTCGTGCTTAATTTCAGGCACCAGCCGATATTTCACATCGGGCATACTATCGTGGCTTTCTCGATACCGCTCATCGTTTTGAGCGTGCTCTACGTCCTGCTTGTTTTAAAAGGCCGGGGTGCGCGCTGCGGTTTCTGGGGCGGAATGATCGCCCTGTTCGGTGCGGTCATACTCGCCCTGGACAAGGGCAGTCTCTGCCTGGTCCTCTCGGGCTTCGACACCCTGGACGACGCGCAATTCGCCGGTCTCATTCCCTACCTGCAGGTGCTGGTGGACAAAAGGGGCCTGCTGGTCATCAACTGGTTTATCGTGCTGCTTCCGCTGGGCGCGATCATACAGGCGATCGGCCTGGTAAGAGAAAATTTTATCGGCAGGGTGCAGGGAGTATCGGTAATCATGGGACTGGTGCTGTTGAACAATCCGGATATCGAACTGATAAGCACCGCGGGCGTGATCCTGATGATGGCCGGGTATCTGCCACTCGGAATCAATATCTTGAGAAAGGGATATATCGGCACCCCGTCCCTTGACGCATAAGCGCGGCATTTTCACCGGCTTCCCCGGGGGAACCGGATGTACTGATTTTGCGATCACCGATTCGCCGCGTTGCCGTTTTTTAAGATTGCTTTTTGAACGTAAATGAAAGACGATTTCACCGTCCGCACCGCTCAGGCGGGTTCCATTATTTCAATCGTCGCATTTCCAAAACCGGGATGAAAACGAAGAAAGAACTATTTAAAGACGTGTACAACCAGTTCATGCGGATCAACAATAAAATGAACATTCTGCAGAGGATTCCCATGGACTACGGTTCGGGGGAATCCCTTCACCTGTCCGAGGTCCACACCATCGAGGCGATCGCGGAAAACGACGGCACCCACATGGCGGAGCTGGCCAAGGTCCTGGGGGTGACCAGGGGGGCCATCATGCAGATGGCCGGCAAGCTTGAAAAAAAAGGCTTTATCGAGAAATTCAGGGAAGAGGACAACAACAAGCTTGTCTACTTCAAGCTCACGGCGAAAGGGCATTCGACCTACCGGGGGCACCAGAAATATCACCAGGACATGAATAACAGGATATTCTCATACCTGAAAAATATTTCCATTGGGGAGATCGAATCAAGCTCCTCCATGCTGGATAAGGTCGAGGAATACATGAATCGGTACGTCAGGGAAAAGACCTCACTCTCCCGGAAGCGCCCAAAGGGCTAACGATTTTCAGGGGAATCCGGACCGCCCCTTAAAATAGGTTAGCCGTTGCATGCGGCGATACCCTAAGAACTTTGACTTTTTTCGTTTTCGAGCGATAATTCCCGCGAATGGTTGGCCGCATACGCTATAATTCACATGATGGACCAGGAATTCCTGAACGACATACTCAACCGCTTCGCCCTGTATTATGGGTTTCTCGGGGCGGACTGGAAGCTGTATATCCCGGACGAGCCCTTCCGCGTTTTCCTTGGAATGGAGCACGATGGAGATGCCGCGGACCTGGCCGAGATTTTCCCCGAGGCTGCCGGCCTGGAGCACGAGATCGAGATGGTCATGATGGGCGAGTGCGCGGAGTTCAGCGTGGCGTGCATCAACCGCTCCCCGCACAGCGAAATATTTTTCGACCTGCATTTCATCCACCGGGC
This sequence comes from Spirochaetota bacterium, assembly GCA_004297825.1. Taxonomy (NCBI): domain Bacteria; kingdom Pseudomonadati; phylum Spirochaetota; species Spirochaetota bacterium. The sequence goes on along the minus strand of SCSX01000093.1, from coordinate 12,288 downwards.
GGGCGGCGCGCACCCGGTAGTCGTCGTGATCCGCGACATCACGAAGGAGATACTTTATCGCCAGTCCCTCCAGCAGAGCCGCAACGAGATCGTCCTGTTGCAGCACCAGCTCATCGAAAAGAACAAGGACCTGGACCTCACCAACCGGAAGCTCCTCAACAGCCGCGACGAGCTCCGGCACCTGAACATCGACCTGGAACAGAAGGTTAGGGAGCGCACGAACCAGCTCCAGGAGAGCAACGATCTCTCGAAGCGCCTCTTCCACCAGACGGTGAACTCGCTCATGTACGCGCTTGAAAAACGCGATCCGTACACCGCGGGACACCAGCAGCGCGTCTCCATACTCGCGGTCGCCATCGCGCGCGAGTTGGGCGTCGACGACAAGATGCTCGAAGGGATCATGGTCGCCGGAAACCTCCACGACCTGGGCAAGATATACGTCCCCAGCGAGTTCCTTACAAAGCCGGGAAGGCTGACTGACGAAGAGTTCAGCGTGATCCGGGTGCACCCCATGATCGGGTTCGAGATTCTAAAGGACATCGAATTCCCCTGGCCCGTCGCGTCGATCGTGCTCCAGCACCATGAGAAGCTCGACGGAAGCGGCTACCCATACGGGCTCTCGGACGACGAGATACGGTTCGAGGCGAGGATACTCACGGTCGCGGACGTCGTGGAGGCGATGGCCACCCCCCGGCCGTACCGCATGTCGCCCGGGGTGGACAAGGCCTTCGCCGAGCTCACTGAATTCCGGGGCACCAGGTACGATCCGAACGTGGTCGACGTCTGCATGAAACTCTTTTCAAGTAAAATATTTTCCTGGTAGGAGGAGTTCCCCGGCGCTCCCCGGCCCGCCGGCGCCCGGTCGCGGCGCACAGCCGTATCGGCCCCCCCCCGCCTCTTTGACGTTATGCGCCGCACATGCCGCGTGGCCCCTGCCGCGCCGATCGAACCGCCACCGCTAGAAGAGGCGCGAATAAAACATGAGTCCCGCGAGCGACGCGAGCGTGAACAGGAAGAGCACGACGCTGAACTGGTCGGTCGTCCTGCGCATGCGGCGGGCCTGGAAGCCCAGGCCCATTACCCCCAGCAGGAACTGCGCGCCCATTAATAGAATTGCCGCGTCCATGAGGCCCGGCTCGGCATCCCCGGAGATCGACATGCGGAGGTCCCTGTACGTATCCGCCGCTATCGGGGCCTTTTCCAGGGCCACGATCGTGAAGATGACGACGCACAGCACCCAGGACGCCATGATGAACAGCGTGATCGTTTTCAGTACCCTGTCCGGTCCGTGCCGCTGGTAATTGAAGGCCGTCGAATCCATTGCACACCCCCGCTAAAAATACTAATCACCTTGCCGAATTTCAACGGGGCCGAGCGGATTTTCGCATGGCCTGCCTGCCTGCGAAAAAATTGGATCGTGGCAGCACGCAGGCGATAAAGGCCTGGGGGTTCCGATTCGCACGAAGGCGCAGGCCGCGGCCTTTCCCCACGCGGGGCTTCGCGGGCCGCGCGCCGGCGCAAAGTGCTTGCGCCCCATGCCGCCGCCGTGCTATGCATCCGCTCATGAAACAAATCGCACCGGGAGCACCGCGTTGAAACGATTCCCCAAGGCCTTCTATACCATGTCCCTGGCGAACCTCTGCTTCTTCCTGGGTAATTCCTTTTTCATACTTTTCCCCGTGTACCTGAAGGGCATGGGGGCGAGCGAGTCCTACATAGGCGCGGTCAACAACATCGACAAGGTGCTCGTCATCGCGGCAAGCGTGACGATCGGGGCGCTCATCCACCGGTGGGACCGCGTGCTGCTGCTGCGCATGGGCTACGGATTGCTCATCGCGGTCTACGCGTTGTACCTGGGGATCGCGTCGCTCTCGTGGTTCGTCCCCGCGGTGCGCGTGCTGCACGGTATGGGATTTTCGCTCGCGATGATACTGGGCACGACCGTCATTTTCGAAATCGTCCCCGGGGACCGCGCCGCCGAGGCCATAGGGCTCTACGGGATCACCGGCGCGCTCACGAACGCCGTGAGCCCCGCGATCGGCGAGTTCCTCCTCGGGAACGGCGTGCCGTTCAAATGGCTTTTCGTAATCGCCGCCGCGCTCGCCGCCGTGAGCCTGGCGCTCGCCTTCGCGATGCCGCGCAAGACCGTTATGCGCGATAATGGCGACGATATGGCCCGCGGGATACTTGCGCTCTACCGCGACCCGGATTACCGCGCGTATTCGCTCGTCGCGTTCGTGTTCGGCGGGGGGTTCGGCGTCCTTCTCACCTTCCTGCCCAACTTCGTGCTCACGAAGCCGGGCCTCTCCTATTCCTTTTTCTTTGTCGTCTATATCGCGGTGCTCGTCGTCGTCCGCTTCACCTTCATTCGCGTGGTCCAGGCGTGGGACCGCGCACCCATAGTCGTCTTCATGCTCGGCGCGGCCGCATGCATGAACGCGTGCTTCAACCTGCCCATGGGGATGCCCCTGCTCGCGGGCACGGGGCTCCTGTACGGGCTCGCGCACGGATTCCTCTACCCGGTCCTGAATGCCCACCTGGTGGGCATCGTCCAGCCGGGGGACCGCGGGAAATCCAACGCACTCTTCACCGCGACGTTCAACGGCGGCATGATGCTCTTCGCGTTCGCCATGGGTTTTCTCATCGACGCGACGGGAAGTTACGTCCCGGCGTTCAACGTGTGCGCGGTATCGTTCGCCGCCGCGGCGCTTGTGCTCGCGCTGCATGGACGCAGCCAAAAAAATGCGCTCCCCGCACAGGGAGCCTGAAAAGGTAAAGATTCGCGCGGGGCGCCGATTCGCCCACGGTGGATCAGCGAGCGCACCGGCCGGGAATGCGTGCCGTAGAGACGCGATGAATCGCGTCTCTACGGCACCTTGACCAGGGCCCTTGTTCTCAGTCCCCGGTGTCCCCGGCGTAGAGGGACTCGATCTCGGCGGCGTACTTTTTCTCGATCACGCGGCGCTTCACCTTCTGGGTGGGGGTGAGCTCGCCGGTCACCTGCGTCCACTCGGCCTTGATGAGCGAGAATTTTCGTATCTGTTCGACGCGCGCGAACTGCGCCGTGTGCGCGTCGATCTCCTTCCTGTAGAGCGCCTGCACCTTTTCGTCCGCGAGCAGGTCGGCCGGGTCGCCAAAGGCGATCCCCTGGGCGCGCGCCCATTCCCCCAGTTCCGCGAACGCCGGCACCACGAGGGCGGAACAATATTTCCTGCGGTCGCCTATGACGGCGACCTGTTCCACGTAGCGCGAGTTTTTCACGCTGTTCTCGATGTTCTGCGGGCTTATGTTCTTCCCGCCGGCGGTCACGATGATGTCCTTGATGCGCCCGGTGATGCGAAGGCAGCCGGTATCGTCGATCATGCCAATATCGCCGGTCCGGAAGAACCCGTCCTCCGTGAAGACCTCCAGGGTGGCTTCCCTGTTCTTATAATAGCCGGCCATCACCTGCGGGCCGCGTATGAGGAGCTCGCCGTCGTTCGCGATCTTCACCTCGGTTTCGGGGATGGGATGCCCCACCGTCCCCGGCTTTATCGACCAGGGCCGGTTGTAGTGCGTGATGGGCGTCGTTTCCGTGAGCCCGAACCCCTCGAGTATCTTCAGGCCCATCCCTATGAAAAACTCCGCGTCGGACACCGAGAGCGGCGCGCCCCCGGAGATCGCGAACCGCATCCTGTCCATTCCCAGCGCGGCTTTGAGCTTGGAGAATACGAGCTTGTCGGCGATCTTGTATTTCACGCTGCGCACGGGGAGGTCCCGGCACACGCGGTCGAGATTATTCTTCGCCTGCCGGAGCGCGAAGTTGAAGATTTTCTGGCGTGCCGGCGGGGCCGCGGCGACCTTGCCGAGCACCCCCGCGCGGATCTTTTCATAGATGCGGGGGACCGATATGATCACCGTGGGACGCACGAGCTGGAAGTCCTCGAGTATGGTGCTCATGTCGCGTGCGAAGGCCGTCTTCGCCCCCGCGTAGATTGCGCTGTGGAAGCCGGAGGTGCGCTCCAGCGAATGCGAGAGCGGGAGGAACGAGAGCAGCACGTCCTCGTGCGAGAGTAAATCCTTCCCGGTTTTCCGGTCCTTCATCTCGACCAGGGAGTTGCGCACGTTCGAGTAGAAATTCCGGTGCGTGAGCATTACCCCCTTGGGATTGCCCGTCGTGCCCGACGTGTAGATGAGCGTGGCGGTCTCGTGGGGATCGATCGACATGAGACGCTCGTCGAACACCGCGGGTGACGCCTTCGCCTTCCCGGCCTCCAGCGCCTCGGCAAGCGTCACGACGCCCGCGATCTTCTTTCCCGGGTCGTCGAACGCCAGTATGTCCGCGAGGAGCGGGAGCTTCGCCCTTACCTTGAGCACCTTGTCCAGGTGCGCGGGAGTCCCCGCCATGCAGAGCTTCGCGTCGGAATTCTCGAGGATGTACTCGACCTCTTCCGCCGAGTTGGTCGCATAAATGGGAACGTCCACCGCCCCGATCGAGTGGATGGCCAGCGCGGCCATGTGCCACTCGTAACGATTGGGCGAGAAGATACCCACCTTGTCCCCCTTCTTGATGCCGCGGGAAAGAAGATAATACCCGAGGTCGTGCACCATCTCGTTCATTTCGCGCCACGAGATGTCCTGGTAGCGCCCGTCCGTGTAATGGGCGGCATACGCCTTATCGTCAAGCAGTGCGGCCTTGTTCTGGAACAATGCGGCGATCGTGTTTTCCGGAAAACTGTTCAACGGGTGACCTCCTGAAAAATGTATATTTGTATTTCCTTGTGCGCGCTGTAATTCCGCCTCCGTCTATTCCTTCTTTCCGCCCGAGAGAAAGCCCGGCTTGCCGAACGCGGGGTCCGGGTACTCGTAGAAGCCGCCCCCGGTTTTCTGTCCCAGGCGCCCCCGGTCGACCCAATCCTTCACGAAATCGGCGTTCTTCTTCGCCTGCGGATCCTTGTGGCGCTCGGCCCAGTAGTGCGTTATGTGCCATACGGTCTCCAGCCCCACGCTGTCCATCATGCCGAACGGCCCGAACGGCATGTGTGTCACCCCCATCCACGCGCGGTCGATGTCTTCGACCGCGGCCACCCCGTTGGACGCAAGCGACTGGGCCGAGAAGAACACCGCCCCGATCATCGCGTTGAACACGTAGCCCGAGTGCTCCTTTGCGAGCACGATGGGCGCCTGGCCGGTCTTGAGCGCGAACCGGCGGACGAGCTCGACCGCCTCCGGCGACGTTCCCTTGTGAGGCATGACGTCTACAACGTTCGTCATCCGTATATCGTGAAAGTGATAGGCGAGAAATTTGTCGGGCCTTCCCGTGGCCGCCGCGATCATGGAGGGAAGGAGCGTCGACGAGTTCGTGGTGAATACGGTTTCCGGGGGGCAGAGCTCGTTGAACTGCGCGAAAATCTTCTTCTTGATGTCCGGGTTTTCGGGCACGCTTTCGCTCACGAGGTGGGCGCCTTTCGCGGCCAGCGCGGGGTCGGTCGTGGTCCATATCCGCCCGAGCGCCGCATCCGCCTCCTCCCGGGTGATCTTCTTGAAGGCGACGAACCCATCTAGGAGCTTCCCGATCCGCTTCGTCGCGGTGGCGAGCGCCTCCTCCTTGATGTCGTATATCGCCACCTCGTAACCGGCCATCGCGCACGTCACGCCGATCTGCTGCCCCATGGTACCCGCGCCGATAATGAGAACCTTTTTTACATCGTCGATATTCATGTGCCTTCCCCTAGTGTGCAAGAATATGAGATATGGAGATTGAGAGGTGATGAAATCTTAGAAAAGGCGGATTAACCGCCAATGCACGCGAATGAACGCGAATCCTGCAATCATTAGCGTTTATTCGCGTCTATTCGCGGTTGCTTCCATCGCCTTTACCCTTGCCTTTATCTCCTTATCTCCGTTTCCGTAAAGCATCGTTTACAGACCGGTATCACGCGAGCGCGCCGCCGTCCACCACGAAACTCGCGCCCGTCGTGAACGACGCCGCGTCCGATACCATGTACAGGACCGCGCCGGCGATCTCGCCGGGGACCGCGTGCCTGTTCATGGGAATGCTCTTTATCGCGAAATTGTGGATGTCCTCGTTCTGCATGATCGCCTTGGAGAAGTGCGTGTCCACGAGGCCCGGCAGTAGCGCGTTCACCCGGATGTTGCGGGCCGCGAGCTCCTTGGCGAATCCCTGGGTCATCGAGATGAGCCCGGCCTTCGTGATCGAGTATATCCCCTGGTAGGGCGCCGGCTTCACGCCGTTCACCGAAGAGACATTCACGATCGCGCCGCCGCCGGACTCGGTCATCAGTTCGACGGCGTGCTTTATAAGGAAGAAGGGTCCCTTGAGGTTCACGTCGAAGGTCTTCTCCCACACCGCCTCGTCCGCGCCGGTCATCTCTCCGAAGTACGGGTTCGTCGCGGCGTTGTTGATGAGAATGTGAAGCTTCCCGAACCGCTGCTTTATCTGCGCGTAGAGCTCGCCGATCTTCGCCAGGTCACCCACGTTGCAGGCCATCACCTCGGCGCTTCCGCCGCGCGCGGCGATCTTTTTCGCGACGCCCTCCAGCGCGTCGGCCTTCCGGCTCACCAGTATGCAGTGCGCGCCGTAATCCGCGAGCGTGAGCGCGATCGCCTCGCCTATCCCGCGGCTCGCCCCCGTCACCAGCGCGATTTTCCCGTCCAGACGAAATCCGATTTTTTCCATATCATGCTCCTTTCATTAGTAAGGCATAAAGGAAAGGGAGAGGTGGAGATTGGGAAGTAATGAAATCCTGGAAAAGGCGGATTAACCGCCAATGCACGCGAATAAACGCGAATCCTGCAATCATTAGCGTTTATTCGCGTCTATTCGCGGTTGCTTCCTTATCCCGTCAATCTCCCCCCATCTCCTCATCTCGCTTTCCGTAAAGCGTGGTGCAACATAATCGTGCCTCAGAACTTCGTTATCGTACCCGGCTTGAGCTTCTCGATGCCCGCGAGGTAGTTGACCAGGTGCTCCCTCGACTTGATGTCGTACTGCGACGTGATCGCGATCTGCTCCATGATGGGCGAGCCGCCGCCGTGATAGTTGCCATAATCCATCGCGCCCGCCAGCGACGAGCACGTGTAGTCCGCGTAGAACATCCAGAACTTGATCTGCTCATCCACCGACATGTTCGGGTTCCTTTTCAGATACTTCTCGAGCAGCGGTTTGATCTCCGGGTTCATTAAATCCTTCTCGTAGGGGAAGGTCGAGGGCAAACCGCCCGCGATGTTGCAGAGCATCTCCTTTTCCTCGAACACGGCCTCGCCGGTAAGGCATCGGCCCACGTTCGCGTAGATGGAATTGGGTATGCAGCTCCCGGGACCGTAGGGCACGGGGCCCAGGCCGGGAATGTAGACCTCGGGCTTCCCGAGCGCGGAGGCGGTGAACCCGGCGGCGTATCCCAGCTCCGTGGTCTTGATGAACTCGGCGAGCATCTCCTTGATGTGCGGCGCCTTGAAGACCCCGTTGTGCCGGGCCGCGAGCGACGCCAACCCCAGGTACACGTCGCCCACCGCGGGCTTACATCCGGAATAGCTGTGACGGTGGAAGAGCGCGAACAGGAGCGCGCACATCCCGCCGTGGTCGTTCTCCCCGCACAGGAACACGCGGTCCCAGGGAACGAAGCAGTCGTCCAGGATGATGTACGAGTCAGTATAGCCTATATCCATGCCGCGCTTGTAGTGCTCGCGCGAACGCTGCGGGTGCACATGCACGACCTGTTTTACGCCCTCGTGGTCGGCCGGGACGGCGAAGGCGACCGCGTATTCCTTTTCATCGGGGCCCAGTGCCCTGGTGGGAATCACGAGCAGCTCGTCGGCGATTGAGGCCTCGGAGATATGGAGCTTGCACCCGCGCACCACGATGCCGTCGCTCTTCTTCTCGACCACGTGCACGTACATATCGGGATCGGTCTGGTCCTTGGGGCGCTTCAGGCGCTCGCCCTTCATGTCGGTCTGCGCGCAGGATCCCACGAGGTCGTTGTCCTGGAAGTAGCGCAGCCACTTCAAAAAGTTCTGGTGATAGTTCGTCTCCCCCGGCCGGATCTTGTCGGCCTCGAAGGAGGCCGCGTTGATCGCGTTGGTGCCGTCGATGCCCATGCAGCGCTGGATGCAGTAGCCCACCTTGCGGCAGAGGGCGCGCGTCATGTTCTGCTTCCGGTGAAGGTCGTCGGTGTTCTGGTGAATGTGGTTGAACCGGTTGATCGTGTTCCCCGAAAGATGTGAGGTCGCGGTGCACAGGTCCTTGAGCTCGGGATCGGAGGCCGCGTCGAAGGTGACGCCCATGACGTTGAGTGCGTGCATCTGCGGCTCGCTCACGCGGTCTATTTTGGAGCCGTTGTAGTAGAGGTTCTTGCGCATCTTCTGCAGACCCTGCATGTATTGTTCTCTTGTTCTCATTCCTCGCTCCTTTGAGCCGGTTTTGGAGTGACGCTCCGGATTTTCCCAGTCCTCAGGGGCTCTGACCCCTCCCCTGACACGTGAAAACCCGTGAAGCACCGGATTTGGAATTCAATTCCTTTATCCGGTATAAATCATATCCCAATAAAACAAGTATGACTATTTTTTGTCAACATAGATTTGGCTAAAAGTATGATTTTATTGAAAATTTACCAGTGTGACTATGTTTTACGGGGGAAATTTATAGCGATTCGTGTAATTTGATGCCTTTATTATGGTCAAATGAAGGAGATAGGGGGGCCGATAAGCCCTCATGGTGGTGGAAGCACATCTGTCTACGGGAAAATACGTGTGAATCGGCGGCCAATCCGCGGCTAATAATCTTTTCCACGGGCGCACTCTGAAATCAGGCCACGGATTTTCGCGGATTACCGCGGATAAGCGTGTTGATTCATGTTCGCTTCCATCCTCAGATGGAAATCCGTGCGAATCCGTGAAAATCCGCGGCCAATAATTCTTTCCACGAGCCGACTATAAAATCAGCCTCAAAATCGCGGGCTGGCGCCGATACACCTTCCATAACAGCGGTTCTTCATCCCCCCGGGACCGGGACAGGCGAGGAGACGATGCACCGCGCGGCGCCAATCACCGCCGTACGCGTATCGCCCCCCCTGCTGCTACAGGCGCAGCCGAGCGGCCGGTCATATCGGACACTCGATGATAAATCTCGTCCCTTCCCCCCTTTCGATGACCAGGGTCCCGTTCAGCTGCTTAACCAAAATGCCGACAAGCTGGAGCCCGAAACCGGGCGAACCCTCCGGGAAAACGGAATCCGGAATACCGATCCCGTCATCCTCGAAGGTGACGACCATGCGGCCGTTCCGCCGTGAGGCTTTCACGAGAATGACCCCGTTGCCGCGACCCGCGAACGCGTACTTCATCGCGTTGGTCACAAGCTCATTGATGATTATCCCAAGCGGGGAGAGCGTCCTTGCGCCCAAGGTTATGTCGTCCAGCTCGGTCCTGATCTTCACCTGCGTCCTGGCGGGAAAGATGCGGACGATCTCCTCCACAAGCGTGGCGAGGTAATCCCTGACCGAAACCTCGCCCACCGCCTCGGAGCGGTAGAGCTTGTCATACAGCAGCATCATGCTTTGCACGCGTCCCTCGGCGTCCAACAGGACATTTTTCAGGTCGTGGTCGTCCATAGCATCCGCCTGAACCGAGAGCAGGCTCCCGATGACATTCATGTTGTTTATAATGCGATGGTGCACCTCTTTGAGGATAAGGTCTTTTTCCTCCAGCAAATTCTGGATCCTGGAGTCCGCGTCCTTGCGCCCGGTTATATCCCGCCCGACGCCCAGCACGCCGATAAGCCGTCCGTCGTTCCGGTAGATGGGCGTCTTGATGGTTTCGAGAATCTCCGCGTGGCCGTCTTCCGCGAAGGTGATCCGTTCTTCATTAATAGTGGGCTTTCCCGCGGCCATCGCCGCGTTGTCGTGCCGCCGGAAAAAATCGGCCAGGTCCTTTTCGACGAAATCGTAGTCGGTTTTCCCCACGATGTCCCTTTCCTTCGCGCCGAAAAAGCTTTCGAAGCGCCTGTTGCAGTGCAGGTACACACCTTCCGCGTCCTTCAGCCACACCAGGTCGGGTATGGTGTCGAGGAGCGTCCGCAGGTGCGCCTCGTTCTCCCGCAGCGCCTCCTCCGCCCGCTTGCGCCCGGTGATATCGGTCATGATCAGGTAGCCCGCGAGTATGTCGCCCCGCTCGCCGCATATGGGTGCGCCGCTGACCAGCGCCCAGCGGGTCGTTCCGTCCTTGCGGACGAGCCTGTGTTCCTCGTTGAGCGTCTTTTCACCGCGCAGCGCGCGGGCAAGCGGCAGTTCGCGTATCAAACCCGGATTTCCATCCACGTCAAAATCCCGGTAGGACGGCACGTAATCGAGTAAAGAGGTGCCGATAAAGGACGGCTCGTCGGTTATTCCGAGCAGCTTCCTGGACGCGGGATTCACGATGCGGATGAGCGCTCCCGGCATGGCCACGAGCACCATGGGAACCGGGGACTGCTCGAAGGCCTGCTCGAGTAGCGTCGTGGTCTTATTGAGCTCCGCCTCCATGCGCGCGCGATCGGTGATGTCGGCCTGTTCCGCTGTTTTCTTGTGGGCGTTATGCAGTTTGAGGGCCATCTTTATCGACGCGGCGAGCACCGTGATCCCGGAATTTTTAACCACGTATCCGTACGAGGTTATTCTTTCGGTCTTTGCGACTGTCTCCGGCTCGGTGTGCGAGGAAAGAAATACGATGGGTACGTCCGATTCCGCAAGAATTCTTTCCGCCGCCTCGGCACCGTCAATACCCGCTCCCAGGTCGATGTCCATGAGGATCAAGTCAATGGAGCCCGCATTGGCGCGGCATATTTCGATTGCGGTTTCTCCACGGGCCGTATGGATGACGTTATACCCCTGGCTTTCCAACTGCTCCTTTTCCAGCATCGCGATGATGATTTCATCTTCCACGAGGAGAATGGTGGTGGCGTCCATAATCATGCCCCTGCTCCCGGATTTTCACCCATGCCATGAACCGCATCGTCCATCAAATCCCCCCGCCGCTTCCCGTAGTTCCGGTCCGCCGGTTAACGCGAATGTGCTTATATCCATGAAACGAAGATTACACCCACACACCCGGGATTACGGTGCCCGCATTAGACAGTATACACTTTTTGTAGTATAATTCCAGAAGACTTTAAAAACGCATCAAAATATGAAGCACGTACGGTCGTGCATTGCGCCGTCGTGCGTGCTGCGCGCGCGTCTTTCTTCGTGGTTTTTCGGGGATTTTCGGGATCGTTTTCACCGGGCCGCCTATTTCTCACCAGTGCCTTTTTTCTCGCGTGACGTGCCGGCAGCGGACACATCGTTCACCTTCACGCCCTCGCCCGAAACATGCAGGTGCACCGTCACCTCCCGCACGGGCGCATCGGCCCGAATGCCGTCGAGCACCAGTTCGATGATGGGATCCACATGATCCACCAGGTTCGAGGGCGAGCCCAGCAGATGCCAGCGGACGCACAGGTGCTCGATCGTTCCGAGTATCATGGAACGGACCAGGAGGGGGTCGATATTCTTTTTGAATGTTCCGTCCGCAATTCCTTCCTTAATACATCCCAGAAGCTCACGCGCAGCGTCGCGGATCTGTTCGTAGGAACTGGTTTTCAGGAAGTTCCGGTTGCTTTTGAGTTGGAGCATCACCAGGGCCGAGTAGTGGGGGTTGCGCTCGTAGAGGGACATGTAGGTCTGCACGATCGCACGGAGCTTGTTCTCGGTGCCCCGGAGGAAGGGGAGCACCTTTTCGCGGAACTCGCGCAGCGCGTCCCCGGTGAGCTTCTCCGGGATGACGAAGAGCAGCTCCTCCTTCGTCTTGAAGTACTCGTACACGGTCGCGTCCGATACGCCCGCAGCCTTCGCGATCTCGGAGATGGTCGCCTCCTGGAACCCCTTCTCTGCGAATATCCGCAGGGCGGTCTCTATGATCTTGTTCTTCCTGGCAGTCTTGATATCCGACATGTTCCCCCGGCCCCTGATCGAAATGAGCACGCTTCCTGTACCGCGTACAGGAAGGAAGCGTACAGCGGGGTGTAAGATAGTCAAGAATATCCGGGAATTTTTTAGGTGTGAATTAATTTTTGGGGGAAATGAGTATTATGTACGTCGGTGTATCTTCCCCTTCGGCGTGTCGCCGGGGTCTCCCCAGTACAATTCCCAGCAAATGACGCCATTTTCAATCCTCCGGCCGATGGCATAGTGAGAAAACTTTGCATAGTTATGCCTGTTTTTCTTGCCTTGCAATATTTCGTCCAGATATCGGTCCGTGGCGATCGCCACCAGGTAGGAG